>NZ_JBHVWC010000132.1:0-8783 GCF_042882445.1 Kitasatospora sp. NPDC058218
GGCCTTCGGCATGCCCCACACCCGCACACGGCCACTACGCGTTACCAACATCATCGACCCGGCTCAGCAGGGCCCAACTGAAACGCGGAGGCTAGCGAGGTGCGGAGGAACGGCTCGCCCTGCTGCCGCTGATGCTGTCGTGCCGGGACCTGCGATGGTGCCGCACCGGGATGGTGCGGAGCGGTAGGGGATGCTCCGCGGCTTGAGGACGCGCTCGATGGTGCTGCGATAGTACCGCGCCGGGATGGTGCCGGCCACCCGCCGCTGCTGCCCGCCCCGACCGGCCGGGAGCCGGTGACGTCCCAGGGGTGTGGTCGGGGTGTGGGGTGGTGCGCCGGCCGGGGTTTTGCGGTGTGGTGAGGCCGTCGACCAGGCAGCCCCGACGATTCGACCGGGAACGTGGCTGCGCAAGCAGGCGGGGGCCCGCAGTGACGGGAAGCCGACCGGCCGGCAGACCGTGCTCCTGGACGGCCTGCACGTCACTGAGGCCGTTGCCGGCCGACCCGCCCGGGAGTTCACGGGCAGGTCGGAAATCCACGAGGAGATTCACGGCAGATCGGCGTTGAGACCGGGAGAATTCGGTTCCGCTTGATGGGATTGTCCAGATAACCTCTGATCATTCAACTTGACGTCAAGGCAGGGAACTTGGCCCTGTCGCTCGGACGGCCGCGGTAAACAGGCGCTCGCCGAGGTGGCCACCCGACGGCGGGATTCGGCGCAGCGATCACAGCCTCCATGGGATTGACAATTGGTCAGGCTCAATCCCGTGACCCGCTCATGGGCTTTGACGTGGGCGGATGGCAGTCGATAGCGTCCGCCTGATCATTTGTGTCTGCCGGCCCGGGGGCGTTGGCGTTCCCCGGCCATGTCTTCTTGGGAGTCATTGTGCGTAGGGTTCGAAGACTGGCTCTTCCTTTTGGCGTACTACTGGCGATACCCGTGACGGTCGGGTCGGTGCAGGCATCGGCCGTGGAAGGGCCGGCCGTGTCGGCGGCGGTGGAGGATTTCGCGTATCCCGGGGCCGCGAAGATCCTCGCGGACCGGAACATCACCCTGAAGTCGGGCGACGGGCACATCGTGCTCGCCGACTGCGCCTCGGGGTCCGGCCTTGTGCACGTGCTCAGCCGGGCGGCCAACCCGACCGAGGTGTGCTTCCGGATCACCGGCCCCACCGGCTACCTGGCGGTGGAGATCCCCAAGGTCTTCAACATCCGGGGCAACGACCGCAGCGTCAACGCCACGCTGAACACGGCGGGCAATGTCACCAGCTTCGACATCCCGAAGAACGTCTGGACGCCGGTCGGCGAGAGCGTCGGTGACGCCACCGCTCTGCTCGAGCTCACCGCTACCGACGGATCGGCGGGCCCGGTCGGCGCCACCGATCGCCCGGCGGTCGGGACGGTCACCGTCGGCCAGCCCGGTCGCGCCGGTTCCCGCAGCTGCACCGCGACCCTTGTCGACCCGCAGTGGGTACTGACCGCGGCCGGATGCTTCGCCGATAACCCGGCGTCGGTCGTGGCCGGCACGCCCCCGGTCGGGAGCACGGCCACGATCGCCGGTCAGAGCGCCAGGGTCATCGAACTGGTGCCGCGTGGCGACCGTGACCTGGTCATGGCCCGGCTCGCGAAGTCCGTCATCGGTGTCACCCCGGTCGCGGTGGCGACCGTCGCGCCCACGGGTCACGAGAACCTCCAAGCGGTCGGCTACGGCCGCACCGGCACGGAGTGGATCCCCGGCGCGCCCCACACCGCCGTCCACAGCGTCGGTGCCATCAGCGCTACGGGTGTCGACACCGTCGCGGGCGCCGACACCGCGCCGCTGTGCAAGGGCGACGCCGGAGCGCCGTTCCTGCGCACGGTCGACGGCCGGGCCGAACTCGCCGCGGTGCTCACCGCCGCCGGCCAGAGCGGCTGCCTCGGCAGCACCGCGACCGCCACCGGCGCACGCGGCTCGCGCGTCGACGACCTGGCCGGCTGGGTCAAGCAGATCTCCATCAGCCCGGTCCACGGTGACATCCCGGTGGCGGGCAACTGGGACGGCGGCCCCGACAACGTCGGCATCTGGCGCTCCTCCACGGGTGAGTTCCACCTGCGCATGGACGACGGCAGCCTGATGACCGTTGCGTGGGGTGAGAACGGGGATGTCCCCGTCTCCGGGAACTGGGACAGCGCCGGCGCCGACAACCTCGGGATCTACCGCCCGTCGACGGGTGACTTCCACCTGCGGATGGACAACGGCGACGTCGTGAAGATCGGTTGGGGCGAGGCCGGCGACGTCCCGGTGGCGGGGAACTGGGACGGCGGGCCCGACAACGTCGGCATCTGGCGGCCCTCCACCGGCGAGTTCCACCTGCGCATGGACAACGGCGACGTCGTGAAGATCGGTTGGGGCGAGGCCGGCGACGTCCCGGTGGCGGGGAACTGGGACGGCGGGCCCGACAACGTCGGCATCTGGCGGCCCTCCACCGGCGAGTTCCACCTGCGCATGGACAACGGCAGCCTGATGACCGTTGCGTGGGGTGAGAACGGGGATGTCCCCGTCTCCGGGAACTGGGACAGCGCCGGCGCCGACAACCTCGGGATCTGGCGTCCGTCGACGGGTGACTTCCACCTGCGCATGGACAACGGGGACAACGTCAAGATCAACTGGGGTAACCCCCGCTGACACGGCTGTGGCGGATCGGTGCCGGCCCCCGGCTGTGGCGCGGCGGCGACCGCGGGGCGGTCGGCCGGTCAGGCGGGCGGTGGAGCCCAGGACCGGATGGCCACGCATGACGAAGACTGGTCTGCCGAGCCGCCCGTAACAGCGCGACAGCTGACAAAGGAGTGCCGATGGGGCGCCCCGCACCTCACCGCACGGTGTCGAGCCACTGAAGGCCGCTCGATCTGGCGACGGCGAGATCATCCGCCTGTTCGCCATCGGCAGCGACCACCAGGGTTGGACCGCGGACAAGAAGGCCGACGGCAGCTGGACCACCTTCTGCAGGCCCCAGCGGCGCCATCCAGAGCATCACCGCTGCTTCCACAAGCCGACCTCGGCACCGACCGGATGACGGTCGGCGCCTGGTGCGGGCCCTCGGCCCTCGGTCGGCGCCCTCCACAGGCCCAGGCAGGCCGGTCACCCGGCCGTGCCGGACAACCACCTGCCGCTCCGCCCTTCCTGGCGGGGCGGCAGGTCTGCGGTGCGGCGTTCTCGTGCCGCACCACGTGTTCTTCGGACGTTTCCAGAGCCGCCGGCCCTTGTCGGCGGTCATACGGCACCTCGGTGCCCGGATCAGGATGGATTGCAGATTTCGATGAGGATGTCCTTGACATCACGGGCTCGGTCGCGGCTTGCGGCCGGGTTCGTGGCCGGCAGCCTGTTGACGGGGCTGCCGGCGATACCGGCGGTGGCGGCCGACGTGCCGCCGGCGATCGCGGCGGACCCGGACCGGGTGGCGGCGGTCGCGGCCTGGCAGGCCGGTGGTCCTGTCGTGCGCCAGGCTGCGGAGAGCGCGCTGACCGGGCCGGCCGACGACCTGAAGAAGTTCCTGGCGACCGGTCAGGCGGCTGCGGCCGACCAGGACCTGCGGGCGCAGATCGAGGACCTCGTCGCCAAGTCCGGGCCCGGCGTCCGTGAGGCGGGAACGGCAGCCCTCCAGGGCTCCGCGGCCGACCTGAAGGACTTCCTCGACAAGGGCGCCCGAAAGGCGTTCGAGGACGACCAACGGGTCCGGCTGTCGCAGATCATGGCAACCGGTGGCCCCGGGGTGAAGGACGCCGCCGGCAAGGCGCTCGACGGCACCATGGACGACGTCAACCGGTTCCTGAACGAGGGCCAGTTCAAGGCCCGCGACGACGACGACCGCGTGCACCTCTCACAGCTCATGGCCTCGGGCGGGCCGGAGGTGAAGAAGGCCGCCGGCGTGGCCCTGGACGGCTCGATGGACGACGTCCAGCTGTTCCTCCAGTACGGCTACCAGACCGCCGCCGCGCACGACCAGGAGACACTGACGGTCTCCCAGTTGGCGGACCTGACAACCAACGCCTCCACCCAGGCCGGGCAGCAGGCCCAGACCGCCAAGGACGCGGCCGGCAAGGCACTGGACGCCACCAAGCTGGCCAAGGAGGCGTCCGAGCGGGCCGCGAACGAGACCAAGGCCGCCCAGGGTTCGGCCGGACAGGCGTCCAACGCCGCCGGCCGTGCCGCGGACGCCGCGACCCGCGCCGCGAACGCCGCCCAGACCGCCTCCAGCGCGGCCAAGGCCGCCAACGAGGCCTCCCGACAGGCCGCCAACGCCGCCGCGTCGGCGGCATCGGCCGCGACGAAGGCCGGCAACGCCGCGACCAGGGCACTGGCCGCTGCCGCCGGAGCCGCGGGGAACGCCGGTCAGGCGGACACGGCTCGCAATGCGGCTGTCACCGCCCGCAATGCCGCCGCCGACGCCCGTTTCGCGGGCGAGGCCAGCGCGTGGGCCGGCCGGGCAGCCGTGCAGGCCGGACTCGCCGCGCAGGCCGCCGCCGCCTCGGGTGTCAATGCCCAGGCCACCGCCGACGCCGCCGCCGAAGCAGCCGGTTACTCCGGCGTGTCCGCCGCGGCCGCCGCCCGGGCCCGCCTTGCCGCCACCCGCGCCAGGAGCGCCGCCGCAGAGGCCACCCGCGCCGCGAACGCCACCGTCGCGATCGCGAACCAGGCCGCCGCCGCGGCCGGTGAGGCCCAGCGCGCCGCCAACGACGCCGCCGCCCACGCCGAAGCGGCGGCAACCGCGGCCGAGGAGGCGGCCAAGCACGCCGGAGACGCGTCCAACGCGGCCAACGTCGCGCAGACGGCCGCCGAAGCGGCCGAAGCGGACGCCAAGTCGGCGGAGAACTCCGCCACGCAGGCCCACAAGATCGCCGACGTCGCCCGGGCCAGCGACACCGAGCGCCTCGCCGCCCAGCAGGTCGCCGAGATGGCCGCCGCCGAGGAAGCCTCCCAGGACGCCGACCTCAAGGCGAAGGCCGCGGCATGGGAGAACGGCAAGGCCACCCAGCTCGCCGCCGACACCGAGCAGCTGATCAAGGACGCCACCGCGGCCGGCACCGACCCGAAGACGGCCGTGCTGAAGGGCCGCCAGGCAGCCTTCCGGCTGCTGGACTCCGCCGGCCCGTGGACCAAGGCCGCCGCCCAGACCGCGCTCGAGGGCGACGACTCCGACGTCCAGGCCTTCCTGACCACCGACCTGGCCGTCGGCCGTGAGCGCGACGACCGCACCAGCGTGATGGTGATCGCCAAGTCTCCCGGCAAGTTGGAGCAGCGCCTCGCCGCCGAGACCGCGTCCATCGGCACCCCCGACGAGGTCCGCGCGTTCCTCACAACCGGGCAGTACCCGGGCAAGGACGACGACGACCGGGTCCTGCTCTCCCAGATCATGGCCGCCGGCGGACCCGGCGTGAAGGAGGCCGCCGGCAAGGCGCTGGACGGCACCATGGACGACGTCCGCGCGTTTCTGGCCACCGGCCAGTACAAGGCGCGCGAGGACGACAATCGCGTCCTCGTCAGCCAGGCCCTCGCCTCCGGTGGCCCCGAGGTCAAGGCCGCGGCCCAAGCCGTGCTGTCCGGCCCGACCGACCGCCTCGTCCCGTTCCTGCAGATCGGCCTGCCCACGGCCCGGCAACGTGACGCGATGACCGCCACCCACGTGGCCACCATCGCCTCCTACCTCGCCATCATCGACGGCCAGGCCGCCCAGGCCCATCAGTACGCGGCCGAGGCCGCTCAGTCCTACGCCACCGCCCGTGGCGCCTCCGAGCAGGCCGGCCAGTATGGCCAGGAGGCCGGCCAGTCCGCCCAGCAGGCCCAGGCCTCCGCCGCCCAGGCCGGCCAGTCCGCCCAGCAGGCCCAGGCCTCCGCCGCCCAGGCCGCCACCTACGCCAAGCAGGCCCAGGCTTCCGCGGCCACCGCCAACACGGCAGCCCGCAGCGCCACCCTGTCAGCGGTGATGGCCACCGGCTACGCCACTCAGGCCCGCCAGTACGCGGCCCAGGCCAAGACCGCCTCCGACCGGGCCAAGGCCTCGGCGGCAGCCGCCGCCAAGAGCCGGGACGAGGCGAATACGGCTGCCAGGGAGGCCGCGGAGCTGGTCCTGACGAAGCAGAAGGACGAGAGCACCGGAGGGAAGCTGCAGGACGGGACCGCCGTCGTCGACGACCAGGGCCGCATCTCCTTCATCGAGGCCTCCCCCCAGGACGACGCGAGGGTGAACGGCGTCCAGGACGACCTGGACCGCTGCGCGGCGGGCGACATGATGCTGTCGATATACGGCAAGGTTCTGAAGCCCCTGGACACCAGCGTCTGGCACAACGACGCGTCGGGAAAGCCCGTTTGCACCGTCAACCTCACCGTCAAGGCGAGCGGCACCACCGACTACATCATGAGGACCTGCCCCGAGCCGAACCTCACGATCGCCGCCTGCCGCGGCAAGTACACCGTCTGGAACACCGTCCTCGTCAGCAGCGAGAAGATGGACGTCCAGTACCCGCAGACCGTCGAGCTGACCTACGCCGACTACCTCAAGAACTACAAGCCGAAGAACCACGGTGCCGAAGACTTCTGGAAGATAGTCACCGGCGACTTCGTCGACTGCTACCACGACTTCGGCTTCAACAAGCCCTGCGTCCTGGCCGCAGCCAACTTCATCCCCTACGAGAAACTCCTCGCCAGCGCCAAGTCCGTCGTCGCATTCCGCTACGCCCTGGAGACCGGCGTCGCCATCGAGGACGCCAAGCTCGCCGTCCAGGCCTCCCTCGAAGGCTTCAGCAAGGCGGCCGCCACCAAGCTCACCTCCACGGCCGACTTGATCAGCAGGTTCCGCGGTACCTTGAAGGACGGCGGCGTCGGCACTGACGAGGCCCTTGCGGCCGTGCGCAACGAACGCAACATCGACCGCACTCTGGTGGAGCAGCTGGAGGTCGAGGCTGACGTCGCCCAGGAAGTCCGCAGGTCCTGCCCCATCAACAGTTTCCTGGCGGACACCCCGGTCCTGCTGGTGGACGGTTCCTACCGGGCGATCAGCCAGATCCGCACCGGTGACCAGGTCCTGGCCGCCGACACTACGACCGGGCAGTTGCGTGGGGAGCTGGTCACCGCCACCTTCGCTCACAATACCGAACGATTTGTCGATATCAGCCTCGTCGGTGGCAGCAGCCTGTCCACCACAGCAGGTCACAGCTTCTACGTCGACACCAAGGGCTGGATCATCGCGTCCGCGCTGCAGACGGGAGACCGCTTGCACGCCGCAGACGGCTCCCTGCAGACGGTCGACGCCCTGCAGGACCGAGCCGGCCTTGAGCCCCAACAGGTCTACGACCTGACCGTCGGCGGCCTGCACACCTTCTATGTGCGCACCGGCGGCGATCAGGGTACGGACCTGCTCGTACACAACTGCACCGACATCGTGGCCGACGAGGGAACCTCCGGAGCCCACACCATCGGCACACACGTGACAATCTCCGGAGAAGATCTCCTGAAGAAGGTCACCAAAGACGGCGTGGCGAGCGTATGGACGGATGAGGCGACGGCTGCCCGAGCTGTCAAGAAGGCGTTCGACCAGTGGTACGCCAACGGTACCAACGCGCAGAAGCTCGCCGACTGGATCGTCAAGCAGCAGCGGCGTGGCAAGAACGCCCCCTTCATCGCGGAGCGCGACGGGAAGTCCTTTACGTGGAGCGTCAGGGATGAAGGATCGCTGGGTACGACCTACACCAAGACAAACGATCCGGACAATCCCCTGCGCGGCGTAGCGACCGGAAACAATGTGGTGATCACGCTGAAGTATGTTTCGGATCACACCCCGAAATGGGTTGTCTACACCGCCTATCCGAAGTAATGGAGCCGTCGTCATGGAACCGCGAGCCGATTTCGGTGAGGATTTCGGATTCAGTGGACTGACCAAGTACGTCCAGTCCCGTTTCGTACCCAGAGAGGCCGCCGGCATCCTCTCCTTCGTCGAGAGCCTGCTGGACGTGGAAGGCCGGGCATACGCTCTGGAGGTGGTGGAGGACATCCGTCGCCTGACAGAATCCCTCCTGTCAGACGACGCGCTCTCTATCGTCTGGCTCGCGGCCACCGAAGCGCGCTTCGACCCGTCGGGTGGAAACCTCACCATCCGTGCATGGTTGCAGCGGATCGCCGACACCTGCATCGGCTTCGTCCGCAGGGAGGACCCGGCGTTCGTACCAAGCGGCCCGGGCCCGGTTCGCCACCCGGAACTGATGGACACCGTGTTGGTGGAGATCCGGCAAGTCGGAGCGGCGCTCAACGAGAAGGCCGTCGCCAGCGTCTACCCGCCGCCACTTGCAGCGCTGGTTCCGACACTGGAGGCTGCAGTGGCAGAGCTTGGCCCCGACCTCGGGTTCCGGCTGTTCCTGCGGGCCATGAAGGTGTACTTCGTGCCCATCGGGCCGGCCCGACTCGAACGCTTCGAGCGGATCGGTAGCCAACTCGGCTACCACGAGTGGGTGGTCGAGGACGGGAGCCTCAACATCTGGTCCGATCTGGAGAACTGACGGCGACGCACAAGTACCCGCCGCAATAAGGAGTCTGCCGAGTTCGCCCGCATGGCCGGGTCCGCCCCACCAGATGTGGGGCGGACCCGGCCATGCGGCTTGTTGCGACGGGGGAGGCGGCTACCCGACCGCTTTCACCTGCCAATTCGCCGAGGAACTCACCCTAGCCTCCGCGTTTCAGTTGGGCCCTGCTGAGCCGGGTCGATGATGTTGGTAACGCGTAGTGGCCGTGTGCGGGTGTGGGGCATGCCGAAGGCC
>NZ_JBHVWC010000133.1:0-8260 GCF_042882445.1 Kitasatospora sp. NPDC058218
GCCCGTGTACGGCGTCGTACACGGGCCGGGCGACGGGGGACCCGCCGGGAGCGGCTGCCGCCGCCGAGCCGTCGCGGTGCCCGGAACCAGGATCAGCCGCGCGCACCGGACCGGCGGCGCAGCAGGGCGAAGCCGAGCGCACCCGCGCCGACGGCGGCCGCGGCGCTGCCGCCGATCAGCTTGGTGCCGGTGTCGTCGAGCGCGCCGCTGCCGTCTCCGGCCTGGGCGGCGCCCTGGGGCACGGTCTTGACCTGCGGGGCCTGGCTGGGCTGAGCGCCGTCGGCCGGCTTGACGACCGGCCCGCTGCTCGGGGTGGCGGTGGGCGTGGCGACGGCCGGAGCCGCCTGGGGGGCCTTGGGGTCGCCGGGACGGGCGGTGGACGTGGCGACGGCCGGTGCCGGCTGGGAGGGGCGGGCGGTCGGCGTGGCCACGGCCGGTGCCGGCTGGGAGGGGCGGGCGGTGGGCGTGGCCACGGCCGGTCCGGGCTGGTCGGGGTTGTCGACGGCCGGGGCGGTGGGAGCCGGGGTCTTGACCCCGTCGGCCCAGGCCTGGCCACCGGAGACGGTGGCGAACAGGGCCGCCCCCGCTATGGTGCAGCCCGCCAGTGCCCGGCGGGCGGTCGAGCTGGTGGTGCGGGTGGAGCGGTGCTTCGACATACGGCGTCTCTCCTTGTCGCAGTACGCGGCCGGCCGGTGCGGGCGGCGCGTCCTGACCGACAGTAGGAGGGCCTTGTCGCGGTCCCCGGGAGGTCGTGTCACGGCCGCCCATCGGCTGCGTAACAGTCGGCCGTGACGTTGCAGAGGCCTGCCCCGCAACCGTCACGGGCAGCCCCGTGCCGGCCCCGGGCGGCCGCACCGGCCCCCTCACCGGGCTGGGTCGGCGCACGTCACCGGGCTCGGTTGGCGCACGTCACCGGGCCGGGTCGGCCGAGCGGGCTGGTCGGCCGGTCGAGCGCGCCCGGTCCGGCGCCCCGCCGTTCGCGGAGAGGGCGCCGGACCGGGGGTCTCGGACCGGTGTGCCGGGCAGGGAGGCCGACGGGCGTCGGTGCGGCACTGACGTCAGATCAGAACTTCACGTCGGTGCAGGAGTAGAAGGAGTTGTTGGTGTCGGCGATCTCCCAGACCGCCAGGACGACGTGGTGGCCCGTGCGGCCGGTGGGCAGGGTGCCGGTGTGGGTGGTCGTGGCGGCGGGCTGGCGGCCGTTGTAGTTGACGGTCAGGAACGGGGTCAGGTCCAGGTTGGCCCGGGTGATCTTCTGGGTCGCGTCGTAACCGGGCTTGGTGAGGTAGTACTTGAACGTGGTCGTGGCGTGCCGGGCCTCGATGTTCCAGGTGAAGGTGAGCTGTTGACCCGCCGTCACGGCGGTGGTCGGCCAGTTGCCGTTGCGCGGGGCGTCCAGCGGGGCCCAGCGCGCGTCGGCGCCGGCGCAGATGGTGCCGTCGGCCGGTCCGCGGGTGGGGAAGCCCTTCGGCCCTTCGACGCTCTGCGGCTCCCACTGGATGTCGCCGCAGTTGGTGACGACGCCCGCGCCGCACAGTGCGGCCCGGCTGGGCGGCAGGTTGATGAAGCCGTGCGACTGCGCCGGCAGGGCCAGCGTGAGCGGCAGCGCGATCGCGGCTGCGGCCGCGCCGGCGAGATGACGTTTGCGCATGGTGCTCCTCCGTGGGGGTGGATGGAGTGTGCGCCCGACGCAGGGCGCGCGCGTGGGGGTGCGGCGGCCGTTGATCTCTTGGCATGCCTGCGCCAGGTCGGTGTGGTCCCACCGTAGGAGTCACGACCCCGCGCCGTCAATGGTCTGAACCATTCACCGGCCTTTTGAACGCTCTTCCCCGGCGAGGGCGTTCACCGTTCCCGGGCCCGCCGAGGAGGCGGCCGCCCGGTCCGGCCGCGGCGGGTCGCACGGGCGGGGTCGGGGGCAGGGGTGGGAGCGACGGTCCGTGCGGGCGGCCCCGGTCGCGGTGCGCGGCGCGGGTCCGTCACTGGCCGGACGGCGCCGTCAGTCGCCGCCGGCCACGTCCTCCAGGGCGCGCAGGAGGGTGGCGGAGCTCCACCGTGCGGTGGCACCCGGGCGGGTCCCGAGGTAGTCGGCGGTCCGCCGGAGGCTCCAGCCGTGCGCCTGGACGAGACCGGCGGCGATGGTGCGCAGATACGCGGCGCGTGGTGCCGCCAGATCGGCATCGGCGAGAGCGCCGGGCGCGGTGAACGTCAGGACGGGGATGCCGTCGAGGGAGCCCGGGCACACCAGCGTCTCGTACCGGCCCGGCCCCAGCTGGTCCCGGCCGACGCCGAGGGCGCCGGCCAGCGGGAGGTCGGCTCCCGGCTCCCGGTGCATCTCCTGCGCGGCGATGTCGCCGAACTGCCCGGTGGTGAGCAGATAGGCGCGCGCGGGCACCTCGCCGCCCCCGGCCGGGTCGTAGAAGGCCATCCCGCCGCCCCAGACCGCCGACTCCAGGGCGAAGTACAGCAGCCCGGGCAGTACCACCGGCTCGGCCCGCTCGGGCGGCCGCCCGTCCCGGCAGCCGGGGTGGGTCCGGGCACCACCCGGCGGCCGTCCGCCGCGGAGATAGCAGGCCAGCCGCTCGGTGCACATGTTGGAGCCGTACGCCGCGTACCAGACGCGGTCGGGCGCGCCCATGGCCGCGGCTTCCAGGGGGTGGGGCCGCAGGTGCGGCACTGCGTCGCGGCGTGGCGTCAGCCGGCTGACGGTCCGTCGAGGCCCCGACCCGGCCCGAGTCGCAGCGGTGGCGTCGGGTCGGCCTACGTGGTCCGCCACTTGAATTCGATCTCCAGCTCGATCTCCCCGTCCTCGACCTCGACCTCGATCTCGGTCCGGAGTTCGTCGGGAATGCGCAGGGTGAGCGTCCCGGGGCCCAGGTCCAGCTCGGCGCTGCCGCCGTGCCTCAGCGCCTCCGCGAGCGCGGTGAGCCGGTCGGCGGCCTCCTGGCGTGACAACGAGGACTTCTGCTCGAACTTGAGGTCGCTCACGGATGCCTCCAACCCGGGAACTGCAGATGTGTCCCATTGTGACCCCGTCGCCCGCAGCGGGCATCCGACCACCGGGACGGTGTGGCCGGAGGCCCGGCTCCGGTGCCGGATAGCTGCCGAACGGGCTACGGTGGTGGTGTGGAGCGGATGTGTCGAGAGTAAGTCCGGTACGCACCATGGACCTCCGATGACCAGCTGTCGCGGCGACCCCCGAGCGGGTGGGCCGGTGAGGGCGCCCGGCCCGCCGGAGCTGCCCACCCCGTTGGAGCTGCCCGGTCCGCTGGAGCTGGTGGCGCTCGGCGCCCTGATGGCCCGCACGGCAGGGCGGCCGGAGTTAGTCGTCGGCCTTGTCGACGGTCCGGTCGCGGCCGGGCATCCCGACCTCTCGGGCGGTCGCGTCCGGCAGCTCGCCGGCCCGCACCCGGCCGGGTGCGCGGTGCCCACGAGTGCGTCCTGTCGGCACGGCACCTTCGTGGCCGGCATCCTGGCCGGCCGCCGCGGCTGCGCCGCCCCCGCCATCTGCCCCGGCTGCACCCTGCTGGTACGACCGATCTTCGGCGAGGCGGACCCCGGTGCCCGGCGCATGCCCAGCGCCGCCCCCGACGAACTCGCCGAGGCGATCGTCGCCGTGGTCGATGCCGGCGCCACGGTCGTCAACATCAGCGCCGATCTCAGCTGGCCGTCCGCTCGCGATGCGCGCACGCTCACCGAGGCCCTGGATCACGCGACCCGGCACGCCGTCGTCGTCGCGGCGGCGGGGAACCGGGGAGTGGTGGGCAGCTCGGCCCTCACCCGCCACCCGGGGGTCATCCCGGTCGCCGCGTGCGACGCCCGGGGAAGACCGCTGGGCTACTCGAACCTCGGCGCGCTGACCGCCCGGCGCGGGCTGAGCGCGCCCGGCGAGGGCGTCGTCAGCCTGGCCACCGGCCACGGGCAGGCCCCGGTCGGCGGCACCAGTGTGGCGGCGCCGCTCGTCACCGGGACCGTCGCCCTGCTCTGGTCACTGTTCCCGGCCGTCGGCGTCGCCGAGATGCGCTGGGCCGTCTCCGACGCCGCCCTTCGGCGCAGGGCGGTGGTGCCGCCCGTCCTGGACGCGGCGGGCGCGCATCGGCGGCTGGCCGCCATGCACCGCTGAAGGAGCCCCGCACCGCTGAAGCCCCGCACCGTTCAAGCCCCGCAGCGCTGATGGAGAGGAGAGGACATGACAGCAACCGACGGGACCCCGGGCGACGACGCCGCGGCCGAGCGGGCCCGCCCGACGCCACGGGTCCGGCTGCCCGGCTTCATCTCCGACGAGGAGACCGGTCTCGGCGACGTGGTCAAGCGCGTCACCTCGACGTTCGGAATCCGGCCGTGCGGCGGCTGCGAGCGGCGCGCCGAGACGCTCAACCGCTGGGTCGGCTTCGGGGCCGCACCACGCCGGGGCCCGGGCCGGTGACGGCGAGCGGCCGAGTTACCGGACCGGCCGACAGGACGGACCGGGAGTAGGACCGCGAGCACGCACCCACATCGGGGCGAGCAACAGGAAACAACAGGAAGCGACAGGAAGAGCGACGAGCAGAGAGGGCCAGACCGATGGAGGAACTCCGCACGGATCAGATCGAGTTGGCCGATCCTCCGGCACAGGCTCCGGACGAGTCCGTGGTGCCGGCACCGGACGGTCCGGCAGCGCCGGCGGCCGAGATCCACGGGCCGGCCACCGTCACCCCGTCCGGGCAGGAGACCTGCTCGACCTGCGGGGGTGCCACCGCCGCCGACACCGGTGGCGCGGCCTCACCGGCCTACGTCTACGCGCTCGGCCGCGTCGAGGCGCGCTTCCCCACCCTCGGTGTGGAGAAGGAGTTCGTCCAGGTCGCCGGCCGGACGGACACGGCCGGGCTGACCGACCGCGAGACGCTCCGGGCGGTGCTCGGCCGGCCCGAACACCGGTACATCGCACGGCAGCTCTGCTGGGTGTTCACCGTCGCCGGCCTGGAGACCTACGTGCTGCGCCCGCGCGACCCGGCCGACTGGGCACTGCTGGTCGAGGCGGTCCGGTCGACGCCGGATCCCGGTGACGTGGACGTGGTCATCGGCCTTCGCGGGCCGACCGTCTCCCCCGAGCTCTGCAACGGTCTGATGGTGCCGGTGGTGGCCTTCGACCAGCTCTACTCCTTCGACCGCAAGACCCTGATCGACAGCCTGCCCTGTCCGGAGGACGCCGACCCCGAGCGCTTCCGGGCCACCGCCGACCAGCTCTTCGACCGCGTCATCCAACTGGCCGACAACGCCGGCTCGACGGACGAGCACCGGGCGATCAACTACCTGGCCGTTCGCTACCCGGCCATCTACTCCCGTACCACCGAGGCCTTCGGCGCCCAGCAGTCGCTGACGGGGGTGGAGGTGCGCCCCTCGCGCCTGGCCAGAACCCGCATGATCGTGAACGTCGTCTTCTCCTACACCGGCCGCGAGACCGACGTCACGGAGAAGTACTTCGTCCGTGTCGACGTGACGGAGGAGTTCCCCTTCCTCGTCACCCGGCTGCAGCCGTACTACGACCGGTAGCCGCCTCGCCCGCCCGAGGTCGCCGAGCAAGGTTCGCCGCACGTGGTTCACCGAGCAGGGTTCGCCGAGCAAGGAGAGCCGAGAAAGAAGGCGCTGGAGAAAGCATCGAGAGAGACCGCGAGAGAGAGCTGCGAAGAAGCCTTACGAGCTGCACAGAGAAGGAGGCTCGGGCATGAGGACACCTGGATTTGCCGCGGAGGCCGTGATCGGCCCGCCGGCGAGTCACCACCGAGCATCGACCCAGTACTCCTCGGCCTTCGAAGGCGTTCGGCCCGCCCAGTCCGAAGTGTTCTGCGGCGTCTGCGCCATGGGTGGATTCGGCTGCGGGAAGAAGTGCGAGCCGTGCTTCCTCGGCCTGTTCGATTGTTGCGAAAGCGTCTGCACGGAGACCATGCAGTAGTGAGGAAGGAGGTCCCGGCATGCTGGTGCCAGGATTCACGGCGGAGGTGGTGCTGTCCGCCGCAGGAGGTACCTACCGTACGGTCTCCGACCGGTCGGCCGGTCGTCCGGGCACGTCGGTGACGCCGAGTGCCGCGATCGGGATCGGTGAGGGCTGCATCCAGGGCTGTGTGTGCGTGGTGGCCGAGGGTTGTCCCTGCTGCGACGTCGTCGCGACGAAGCAGCCGGACATCCGTGAGTCGACGGTCACCCGACGGCCCGCCGGCAACCGCTTCAACGGGGCGTACGCCAAGAAGGCGTGACGCCGACGACCCCGACAGCCGAAGGAGGAGAGCGATGACGCCGGGTTTCACGGCCGCGCGGACGCTGGACGCCGCACGCGGCCGGTACTGGTCGAAGGCGGGAGCGGGGGCCGGAGGCGGCAGGAAGGCGGCCGTCACGGCGCAGAGTTCGTCCGTCTCGGGGGCGGATGCCAGGACGTTCTGCCTGGGGGGCGTGCTCTCGGTCGTCAGTGTGGACCGGGACGAGAACGGCAACGTGGTCAACTGGCACATCATCGACGAGGTCGGGAGCTGCTGACACCCGTCGGCGCAGCCGGTGACGCATCGGGGTCGCGGAGGACGTCCTCCGCGACCCCGGTGCGCGAGCGGGCGGCCCGGCCCGGCCGGTCACACCCCGGCGGGTTCGGGTTGCGGCGGCGGCGCCGGATCCGGGGCCGGGAACGGCGGCACGGGCGGCGGTACGGGGTCGGGTTCCTCGCCGGGGCGCGGCCGGGGGGCCGGGTGCGGGAACGGTTCGGTGTCCGGGTTCGGGGGTGCGGGTCTGGTCATCATGGCCACCTCTCGCTGCGGGCGTTGTGGTGGGCCGGGTTCAGCGGCCGAGTGCGTGTTCCAGCTGCCGCTTGTTCATCTTCGAACGGCCCTTGATGTTGCGCTGCTCGGCCTCGTTGTACAACTGGTCGTAGGTGCGGCCCCCGGCGCCCTCGTGGGACCGCAGTCCGCCCCGGCGGCCCGAGGAGATGTCGTGGGTGGAACTCCGGCTGGCGCTCTTCGACTCGCCGTGCCTGGCCCGCTCCTTGTTCACCGTCCGGGCGGCGATCTCCTCGGCCGGCTTCTCGCTCGTGCCACGCTCCAGCACGCTCTCCTTGATGTGCTCGTACTGGCGCTCCCGCTTGGGGCTCGATCCTCGGGGCATGGCAGTCCTCCTCTCCTCCCAGGCTGCGGGTACCCGGTTGCCGGGCGCCGAATCGGGGGAGAGCGGGAAACCGCCGCCGCCCCGGCCGGAGGGCGGCGGCCTGGGACGGGGCGGCGGCCTGGTCCTACTCCTTCGGGGCGTGCAGCAGGCTCTCCGGCAGGTAGCCGGAGCGGAGCTCCAGCTGCCAGCCGTGCGCCTGGACGGCGAGCGCGGCCAGGGCGATGGTGCCGACCGGCAGCAGGGTCCTCGGCTCCGGGTCGGGGCCCACGCCGTCGCGGTGGTGGCCGAGGCGCTCGGCCAGGGCCTGCTCGAAGGCCGGCCGGTCGTCGTCGAGGAGGACGCGGAGCAGCCGCTGGTCCGGGGTGAGCGCACCGGCCGCGTCCAGCCGGCGGGCCGCCTCGGCCCGCGTCGGTGCGTCCGGCTTGGCGACCGGGTCGGGGGCGAGCCGCATGGCGGGCCAGGTGCCGACCATGTCGGCCAGGTACCCGCACAGCGCGTCCATCTCGGCGAGGTCGGCGGGGTCCGAAACCGACTCCAGCCGCGAGTAGGGCACCCCGTCACGGATCGCCGGCGCGTAGTCGTCCTTGAGCAGCGGGCCCACCACGCGCGCCGGCTCCCGGAGCATGCCCGTGATCGCGCTGAGTGCGAACGCCTCCGACCAGGTCCGTGCCGTGGGCGCCTGGTCCACGGCGTCCCCGAAGGAGAGCTGTTCGCTGCTGAGGGTCTCGTCGATCAGCGGGAAGAAGACCTCGAAGTCACCGTCCGGGAAGGCGCCCAGGCCCAGCACCCCGAGGGCGCTCTCGGCCGCGGTCCGCAGCACGAGTCGGTCGGAGGCGGCGGTGAGCGCCGGGTCCCGCAGGGTGCACGCGGCGACGTGGTCGAGGAGTTCGTCGCGCAGCTCGGCCAACCCCTTGAGCGACAGGGAGTCGTAGCGGAGCCCGTGCCAGCGGTAGAAGGCCTGCCGGCGTACGTTGTCGAGCGCCCGATCGATGCGCTCCTGGCCGACCTCGTGACATGTCACTTCTCGCACGACTGTTGCCCTTCTGATGATCATCCCGGTTGACCGGCCGACGCTACCAGGGCTGTCGTGGACCGCGCTGTGGAGGAGCCCGGCGCCCGCCCGCGGCCGGAACGGACC
>NZ_JBHVWC010000134.1:0-5583 GCF_042882445.1 Kitasatospora sp. NPDC058218
GGCTGGAACGGACCGGCCGCGGGCGGGCGCCGTCATGGCTACGCGGGATACCAGGCGCCGTTGTACCAGACCTCGTTGGCGCTGTCGTTGTGGTGGTCCATGTCGAAGTCGTTGGGGTAGTTGTTGACGTGGTTCTGCGGGTACGTCCAGATGCCGGCGGACTCGTCGCAGACGTAGTCCCAGTGGCAGATCGTCTTGACCGGCACGTTGCCGAAGAACTTGTCGGCGCCCGCGAGCGGGGCGCCGATGACACCGCCGAACGGCACCGCGCCGCCGTTGGCGCCGGGAGGGCCCTGGCGCTTGGGGTCCGAGACGAGGACGGCATTGACGTTGTCGAAGGTCTTCCAGTTCTCGGTGACCCAGATGTGCACCACCGCGGCGCCCAGCGAGTACCCGCCGATCTTGACGTGTTGGCCCGGACAGGCGTTGCGCTGGTCGCGCACCAGCCGATTCAGCTCGTTGACGCCCGCCCGGGCGCTCGCGCCGTTGGGGATCTGGGTCGGGTAGCCGACGTGCTGCTGGATGTTGCCGGTGAAGTTGTCGTTGTTCCACGAACTGCCGGTGCCGCCGACGACGATCGTGTAGGTACCCTCGCACGGAGCCGCCGCTTGCGCGGAGGACTCCAGCGTCACGGAAAGTCCGGCAGTCAGCAGAAGTCCGGCCAACGCGGCCGTCGTCCTCTTGGCCCGCATGGAATTCTCCTCAGCTAGGTGGTACTCGATGCTGGATGCCCACTCGTGCCCGATGCTCCGTCAGCCGCCCACCGGGGCGCGGAAACGGGCTTCGCGCACGATCTGACGCGGATGTTCGGCAACAACCTATTCTCCGGCGCCGGAGCGGCGACAGCCGCAAGCCGGCAGTGGACGGGGCGGACGAGATCACATCCCGGGGTGCGACGCCTGCGCGTGCGCCCCACGGGCGCCCTCCGCCGTTCATGATCGAGTGTGCTCGGGACCAAGGGCCGTGACGCTGCTCCGAGCGCCGCAAGCGAACCGGCTGATCGGACCTGATCGAGACTCAGCCCTGGCGTGACCCGGTCCGAGGTGCCGGGCGGGGGTCGAGGTCGGCCGGATCGTGGGCGCAGATCAGCCGTACCTCGTCGTGGTGCGCGCGGCGCAGTTCGCGCAGTCGCTCCCGGTTGTGCAGGCGGGCGCCGTTGTCGACCGCCATCATGCGTTGGAAGGCTGTCAGCGCGGGCGGGCGGCGGGGCGAGGCGGGGTCGACGTCGGTGTGCGAGAAGTAGGCGTCGCCGCAGTGCAGCAGCCAGCGGTCCGCCTCCCGGACGGCGACGCCGCAGTGGCCCCGGGTGTGACCCGGCAGCGGGACGAGGAGGACGTCGGGGGTCTCGCGCGGGAGTACGGGGATCGTGCGGAAGCCGTACCAGTTCTCGGTGGCGGCGTTCTGTGGGTGCTCCACCCAGTGCGGGCCGTGGGCCCACTGGACGGGGCGGTAGCGGTCGCGTTCCCCGCGGGTCGCCAGAGCCTCCGCGGCCCGCAGCTCGTCGGCGAGGACGTGCACCCGGGCGTGCGGGAAGTCACCGATGCCGCCGGCGTGGTCGGGGTCGAGGTGGGTCAGGACGATGTGGCGGACGTCGCGCGGATCGTGGCCGAGGGCGCGGATCCGGTGCACCGCGGTGGTCGCCGGATCGAGCCGGGGCCGGACCGTCCGCAGGAACGACCGCCCGAGCCGGCGGGGGTCCGCGACGTCACCGGTCCCGAATCCGGTGTCGACGAGGATGAGTGCGTCCGCGCTCTCCACCAGGAGGCAGTGCGCCGTCAGCCGCGCGACCAGTGGTCCGCCGCTGCCCAGCAGCAGCCGGCCTCCGAAGGGGCACATGGTGGCGCAGTTCAGGTGATGGACGGTCATGTCGCCTCCGTGCGTCGTGCTACGCGGTCCGTACGTCCCGGGACTGGGAGCCCGGTCCGGCGGTGGCCGTGCTCGGCGGTGTCCGGCGGTCCGGGGTGCCGGCCAGTTGCCCGTCCAGTTCCTCGGCCAGCCGGACGTCTCCGTGCGCGGTGTACAGCTCGCCCGCGGTCCGACGGTGCTCGCGGGCCTCCTCGGTCCGTCCCGTCCCCGCCAGGAAGTCGGCGAAGTGGCGCCGTGCGAGCGCGTGGAGCCGCACGTTGCCGCTCGACCCGCACAGGTGCAGGGCCTCCCGCCAGATCCGTTCGGCCACTGCCGGTTCTCCCAGCGCCTGTCGGGCGAGGGCCTCGCTGACCATGGCCCACAGGTGGGCGTTGGCGGTCGGACGGTCGGACAGCAGGGCGCGCGTCTCGCGGGCGTGCTCCAGCGCGGCCACCGGCTCGCCCAGCACCACCTTGATCGCCGCCGTGTTGCTGAGCACGGTGGCGGCGTGCTCGCGCAGCCCGCTGGCCCGGATGAGGGCGAGGGCCGCCCGGGCGATCCGGTCCGCCTCGACCGGGTCGCCGGACAGGGCCGCCATCGAGGAGCGCACGGAGAGGGCGTGGATGTGCAGGTCGCCGTCGTCCGGCGTGGTCCGGGCGACGGCCCGCGCGGCGAGCGGCAACGCCTCGGCGACGCGGCCGCCGGAGCCGAGCGCGCAGGCCGTCGCCGCCTCCATGGCGGCCAGTCCTTCCCGGCCGCCGTCCAGCCGGGCGGCCCGCAGCCCGATCCGCAGGCAGTCGAGCCGGTCGGCGACGCGCCCGGCACCGTAGTAGAGGATCGAGGCCGACCGGGCCAGCCGCCACGCGCGTTCGTACTCGCCGCGATCGGTCGCGGCCGTCACCAGCGCGCGGAGCACCGGCTCCTCGGTGTGGCACCAGGCGAGCGTGGACCGGACGTCGCCGAGCCGCGGCAGCGCGCGCGGCCCGGGCCCCGGTGGCCGGAACGGCTCGTGGTACGGGTTCACCCGCCGCACTGCCAGGCCGGTGGCCACGAGCTCGTAGTCGACCAGGCGCCGGAACGCCTCCCGCTGCCGTTGCGGGGAGAGCCGGTCGAACAGCTCCGTGCCGTAGAGCCGGACGAGATCGTGCCGGCCGAAATGGCCGGGCGTCTGCTCCGACAGCAGGTGGTACGCGGCGAGTGAGCCGAGCGCGTGCCGGCCCCCCTCCGCGTCCGTGTCCAGCAGCGCGGCGGCCGCGCACGGGTCGGCCGTGCTCCCCGGGTGCACGGTCAGCAGTGCGAGCAGACTTCGTGCGCCGTCGTGGAGTTGACGGTGAGTCAGGGTGAGCGCCGCCCGGACGCTGACCGCTCCGCCCTGGGTGCCGAGGGCGGCCAGCCGGGTGCCCTCGTCGGTCAGCTCGTCCACCAGGTCGGCGACCCGCCAGCCCGGGCGCGCGGCCAGCCGGGCGGCCACGATCCGCAGGGCCAGCGGGAGCCGGTCGCAGAGATCGATCAGCCGACCGGCCGGCTCCGGCTCCGCCGCCACGCGCTCGGCGGTGAGCAGGCGCTCCAGCAGGCGGTGCGCGTCGGCGGGCGGCAGGGCGGCGAGCCGGAGCAGCGCGGCGCCGTCGGTGACCACCAGGTCCTCCAGGCTGTTCCGACTGGTGATCACCGTGGCGCAGCCGGGCCCGGACGGCAGCAGGTCGGCCACGTCGGCGGCGCCGCGCGCGTTGTCCAGCACGACGAGCAGCCGGCGCCCGTGGGTGTGGTCGCGGAACAGGGCCGCCCGCGCGGCCCGGTCCTCCGGGATCGCCTGCTCGGGCAGGCCGAGCGCCCGCAGGAAGCGTCCCAGGGCCTGGGTCGGATCGCCCGGACCGGCGGGATCGAAACCGCGCAGGTCGGTGAAGAGCACGCCGTCCGGGAAGCCCGCGGCTGCCCGGCGGGCCCAGCGCAGCACCGTCGCGGTCTTGCCCACTCCGGCGGGCCCGGCCACCACGGCCAGGCCGTCCCCGGTCCGGTCCGGTCCGCACTGCTGGTCCAGCCAGCGGCTCTCCGCCGCGCGGCCGACGAAACCCCGGGGCGGCCCGGGCAGGTCACCCAGTGCCACCGACGGCGTGACGGCAGGCGCGCCGGGTGCGACCGCACTGTCACCGGGGGTGAGTGCGGTGCTGCCCGTTGCGGTTGGGGTGGTGTCGGGTGCGTCAGCGCGGGCCCGGCCGGCCAGCACCTCGGCCAGGGCCTGCTGCAGCGCGGGCCCCGGCACGACGCCGAGTTCCTCGTCCAGCCGGGCCCGGGCCCGGTGGTAGACGCGCAGCGCGTCCGGCCCGCGGCCGCCCTGGTGCAGGCAGCGCATCAGCAGGGCCACGGTCGGCTCGCGCAGCCCGTCCGCGCGGACACTCTGCTCCAGCGCGGGGACGGCCGTGTGGCCGTGGCCGAGCCGCAGTTGCCGTCGCGCCCATCCGGTCAGCGCCTCGGTCCGGCCCTCGTCCAGCCGGTCGGCCAGGACGGCGCACAGGGGGGTGGCCGGAAGACCGGCCAGGGCCGCGCCGCGCCACAGCCCGAGCGCCTGCTGGAGCAGTACGGCGGCGGTGGCGTCGTCGGCCGTCCCGGCGGCCCGCGCGGCGAGCGCCCCGGCGGCGAGCGCGTCGACCGCCTCGGGGTCGCCGTCGAGCCGGTAGCCGGGCGCGCGGGTGCTCAGCGTGAACCCCGAACCGGCCAGCACCTTGCGCAGCGCCGCGACGTGTCCCTGCAGCGCCGCTTTCGCCTGGGCCGGTGGCTCGTCGCCCCACAGCAGCTCGAAGAAGCGCTCGACCGCCACCGTCCGGCCCAGCTCCAGCGCGAGCAGTGCGAGCACCCCCCGCTGCTTCGCCCCGCCGACCGCGGCGGCCTCGCCGTCCGTGAGCCGCAGCTCGACCGGCCCGAGCAGCCGTATCCCCATCGTCCCCGCCCCGCCCGCTGCCTGTGCTGCCGCCTCCGTACAGGTTCGGCGACATCTTACCGGCGGGTAGCATCCCGACGGCACCCGTCGTCCGTCGGGGGAGGGGCCGGGGGCGCCGGCGTCCACCCGGTGCCGGCGCCCACCCGACCCCTGGCCGGGGAAACCGCAGGACCGTTGCCTCAGGACGGCGGGCCCGCTTTCATGTGGGCATGATCACCATTCATCTGAAGTACGAGATCGACGTCGACAAGCTCGATGCCTTCGAGGAGTACGGCCGCCGCTGGGTCGGGCTCGTCAACCGGTTCGGCGGGACGCACCACGGCTACTTCCTGCCGAGTGAGGGCGACAGCGACATCGCCTACGCCCTCTTCTCCTTTCCCAGCTTCGCCACGTACGAGCAGTACCGCACGGACAGCATGACCGACCCGGAGTGCCAGGAGGCCTTCGAGCTGGCTCGCAGCACCCGCTGCATCAAGCGCTACGAGCGCCGTTTCCTGCGACCGCTCGACGTCATGTCCTAGCACCGCAGAAGCGCTCACGGTGATGGGGTCATCGGCCCTCGGGCCGGTGCCCGTCTCGTGTGCCGGCCGGTGAGACCCGGGAGAGACCGGGCCGGGCGGGGGGGCGCGTCGTGCCGTGGACGCGGCCGGGTGGACGGGTGCGGGGAGCCGCCGGGAGCCCCTGGTCCGGCCGCCGCTCCACGGCCGGATCCGTACCCGTCGTGGGCCCCCCCGCGGGGGGGGACCACGGGGCGGCCCGGCCCAACCCGGGGGGGGGTGCACCCGGAGGGGGCCGGGGCAGGC
>NZ_JBHVWC010000134.1:5593-7804 GCF_042882445.1 Kitasatospora sp. NPDC058218
CGCCGCCCCCCCGCGCCGCCCGCCCGCGCCCCGGCGCGTCACTCCCCCGGCCCCGCCGCGCGCGCGCCCCCACCCCGCCGGGCTCGACCCGGCCGATCCGGGTGGGGAGTGCACCGGGAGGGCTCCGGGACTGGCACACTGGCGATCATGACCGCCGACTTGCGCCCCCTGTGGCAGCCCTTCTCCGAGCCCTCCGCCACCGTCCCCGTCCAGACCGAGCGACACCACCTGCAGCCCGTCGAGCGGGCCCCGTTCCTGGAGCCCGCCGGGGTGGCCGATTACGAGGAGCAGCTGCCGGAGGCCTGAGACCGCCCCCGCCCGACTGCCGGCGGCTCCATCGCCGCCATTCGTCCCACCCGCCGCCGCTCGACTCGGCGGCGGCTCACACGCCGGGCCGCCCCTGTGCGGCACCCGGTCCACGATCGTTCCGGGCGGCCGCAGCCGGTGTGCCGCCACCGCCCGTCGCACCGGCCTGCCCGGTAGCAGGAGCAGCGGCACCCGCCCTCAGGTGGACGATGCCGCCGTCCGCCAGCGCCCGAAGGGCCGCGGCCAGCCGCGCGGCCAGGTGCCGGGGCAGCCGTCGCGCTGCCTCCGTCGGGTCGAGCCAGCACGCGGCGCGGATCTCCCCGTCGGCGAACCTCAACGCGCCCGCCTGCGCCGGGGTGAGCGGCGCCGCGTCGTACAGGAAGCACGTCACGGCCCGGCCGTGGCCGGTGGCCGAAGCGGGCACGGTGTCGACCACCAGGAGTCGCCCGACCGGGAGCTCCAGCGCCAGCTCCTCACGCAACTCGCGGGCTGCGGCCTGCTCGGGGGACTCGCACGCCTCGACCATCCCGCCCGGTGAAGCAGGCGGGTTCGCTGATTTCTGGGCTGGAGGTCCCAGGAACCTACGCGTGAGTGGTTCCTCGACGGCTTTGAGTATGGCGGGTTCGGGGCCTGAAGCTGGTGGGCTGACGTGATCAACTGTCACCAGTTCCCCACGGACAGCCCACGAGTCACTGCCAGTGAGTGCTCTTGGCTCGCGGGGACCCGGATGCGGCTAAAGCCAGTCGCCTCCTCGCTGGTGCTCCCGTAGGGTTCGCGGGTTATCGCGATGGAGAGGTGGTTCGGAACGTGGCACCCAGGACAATGACGCGAGAGCAGTTGGCGGGAGCGGCGCGCGCCGCGCTGGGTGGCGGGCGGCGGCTTGAGGGGGTCGAGCGGCTCGCAGGCGGCAGCAAGAAGGGTGTGTACCGCCTGGTAATGGACGACGCGACGACTGCGATTGCCTATTTGTGGGACGACACAGAGAACTACTGGCCGGCGGCCGAAGACGACGACGACCTCACCGACCCGTTCTCGCCCGGCCTCGGGCTCGATCTGTTCCAGGCCGCACACGCGCGGCTGGACGGGCTCGGCGTCCGCGTTCCGGCGATCCGTCTCCTCGACCGCGACGGGGCTTACTGCCATGCGGACCTTGCGATCGTCGAGGACCTTCCGGGGGAGAGCCTTGAGGAGTTGCTCGCGCGCGACCCTGGCGCGGCGGCTGTGGTCATGGCCCGACTCGCGGATTCGCTGGAGGCAATGCGAGGTCACCGTGCACCGGCCTACGGCAAGGTGGCAGTGGTCGACGGTGGAGGAACGTCGCACGGTACGTCGTGCGAGGGCGTGGTTCTTAGCCGTGCGCTGCGGGACCTTGCCGAGGCGGCCTCCCGCGATCCGCGGATTATGGGTGTCAGCGGGCGGCTGGAAGAGCGGCTGCTGGCCCTGGCGGCGGCGGTGCGGCCACGCACGGAGTATGCGGTCGTGCACGGCGAGCTGGGGCCCGACCATGTGCTGGTGGATGCAGACGGGAACCCCGTGGCGATCGACATTGAGGGATTGATGTACTTCGATGTCGAGTGGGAGCACGTCTTTCTGCGAATCCGTCTGCACGACGCCTACCAGCCGCTGGCGGTGGACGGCTTGGACGAGGACCGGCTCGCGCTCTACATGCTCGCGCAGCGGCTCTCGCTGACGGCGGGTCCCTTGCGGCTGCTTGACGGGGACTTCCCTGATCGGGCCTTCATGGCGGGCATCGCCGAGTACAACCTGAAGCAGGCACTGAAACTGGCCCACGCCTGAACTTACCCATGCGTCTCAGAGGGCGTTTCGTGAGCACTTGCTCGAACTGGCTCGTTGAACCGCTCTTGTTCGATGCAGACCTGCTTACCGCTCGGCGATACTCATGCC
>NZ_JBHVWC010000135.1:0-7388 GCF_042882445.1 Kitasatospora sp. NPDC058218
GCCCTGCGGCGTTCCCGTCCGGGCCCTACCCGCTCCCGCTCCCGCTCCCGGTCGCCGGGCCGGCGGCGGCCCGGCGTACCCGGCGCGGAGTGCGGGTGGGGCGGTGGCGCAGCCGGCCGAAGACGGCCGTCAGGACGGTGACGGCGGCCGCGGCCAGCGAGAGGAGGAGCCCCTCGGTGAGGCCGGGCGGGCGGAACGAGCAGGTGATCCGCTCCGCTCCGGCGCCGAGCGGGACGCCGATCATGCCCAGCACTGCGCGCGGCGGCGCGAACCCGCCGCCGGCGACCGCGCAGGTCCAGCCCCTGGTGGCGGGGACGGCGAGCAGCGCCGTCCCCGTGCTGCCGGGCGGGAGCGCGGCCGTCAGGGTGTGCCCGCCGGCCGCGACCGAGCCGGCGCCGGTCGCGGTGAGCCGGGCGAGGGCGGCCTCCAGCGCGCCGGGCCGCAGACAGCCGATCGGCCGGGCCGGGACCTGGGTGACGGCGTCCGCGCGCAGCACCACCCGCACCAGGCCGTCGGCGGGCACCGGTCCGAGTTCGTGGATCGGCACGGCGGTGGTCGGCTGCTCGCCGTCGCTGCGGTACGTCGTGCCGAGGCCGCTCACCGTGCCGTCGAACCAGACCCCGTGGAAGTACGCGGTGCCGCCCGGGGTGCAGGCCGCCGTGAACGCGGTGCCGTCCTCGCCGGCCGGGGTGGCGGGGACGGACCAGCCGCTGCTGCCGTGCGCCGCGGGCGCCGGGCCGCCGGCCGGGACGGGCTCGGGCACGTCGTACACCCGGCTGCCGAGCAGCGACTCCTGCCGGGACCAGACCGAGGAGGGGTCCGGGGCGGCGCCCGCCGGGAGCACGGTGACCAGCGGGGGAGCGGCGGAGCGGGCGACGGTGAAGCCGTCCGGCGGCGGCCCGTCGGCGAGGTGGGTCCGGACGGCGAACAGGGCCCGCCCGACCGGGTCGGTGACGCTCTGCGTCAGCCGTCCGCCGGCCGACCAGCCGGCACCCAGGTCGTGCAGCAGCAGCGCCGTGACGGTGGGCAGGTAGCCGCTGGAGTAGCCGCCGCCCTGGCCGTCGAGCAGCAGCGGGTCGTTCGGGGTGAAGGCGTGCGGCCCGGGGTCGCTCCGGCCGCGCGGCCAGTCGGCGGCTTGGCGCAGCGCCGCGTGGGCGGCCCGGACGGCGCCGCCGGTGGCCGTCCCGGCGGCCGGGGTGCCCAGCGCGGCGTACGCCGACCAGACCGCGCCGCCGAGCACCACGCCGCCCAGCACCGCGGTGGCGGCGGTGCCCGCCCGCCGGTCGGTGTGCCGGCGCTCCAGCGTCCACAGCGCGGCGAGCAGCACCGCGCCGCCCACCGCGAGCAACACCCAGGTGGACACCCGCACCGTGCGCTGCCCCGCCGCGAGCCCGGCCACCAGGACGACCACCGCGGCGCCGCCGAGCAGCGTCGGCGCGTCCGGCCGGTGCGCCAGCGAGACCCAGCCGGCCAGCACCAGCAGCCCGCTGAGCACGAAGGCCACCCGGTACGGGCCGCCGGCCGGGATGGCCAGGCCGTGCCAGACCAGCACGGTGGGCGTCCAGACGAAGCTCAGCACCACCAGTGCCAGCAGCCCGCACCAGACGATCCGCTCCCGGGCCCGGACCCGCCGGTTGAACGGCAGCCCGGCCACCAGCAGCAGGCCCAGCAGGCCGATCGAGACGTCCGGCAGCGGTCGGCCGGTCTGGGTGCCGGGCAGCAGCTGGGCCAGGTGCCCGCCCAGCCCGGACGGGCCGAGCGGCTGGACGGGGGACTCGGGCTGGGCCTCCTGGGAGGCCCGGACGCCGACGAAGAGCACGGGCGCGGCGATCAGTACCCCGACGCCGGCCGCGGTGACCGCCCGCCCGGTCACCCGGACCACCGCCTTGAACGGCCGCCGGACGGCCGCCAGCCGTACCGCCAGCACCAGGCCGGCCGTGATGGTGGCCATCGCGGCGGTGTAGAGGTTGCCCGCCCAGGCGAGGGCGACGCAGAGGGTGCCGGCCACCCAGCGCCGCTCGTGCAGGCACCAGTCGCCGGCCAGGACGAGCAGCGGCAGCGAGACCAGCCCCCAGAGCCACATCGGGGCCGCTCCGCCGACGGCCGGCACCCAGGCGCAGAGCCCGTAGCCGACGGAGGTGACCGCCCGCAGCCACCGCGGTCCGGCGTGCAGCCGGCCCAGCGCGTGGGCCATCAGGCCGGTGCCCAGGCCGATGCTGAACAGCGCCACCAGGAAGACCGCGAGCTGCCCCTGGTCGCGGGGCAGCAGCACGGTCGGCCAGGAGAACGGGTTCATCAGGTAGGCGAAGAAGTCGGCCAGGAACGGCGCCCCGTACCCGCTGTTCCAGTTGAACAGCAGATCCCCGGGGGCCTGCCCGTGCGCCAGGTCCCACAGCTGGGCGTGGAACGGCACCGCCGTCTGCGCGGACCCGGGCGGCCAGGCCCCGCGCAGCCCGGTGGCGAGCGCGTACCCGGCCATGGCCAGGCCGGCCGCCGCGGCGCAGACCTGCACCTCCCGCCCTCGCTCGGCCATGGTGATATGCCCCGTTCTACGAGGAATGCCGGATCGGATGCAGGTGAGCATAAGCGCGCCCCCGGCGCGAGTGGGGTCTCACGCGCTCCCTCGTGGGAGGGACGTGCGGGCGAACCCGGCCGAGTAGCCCGAGAGGGCCCGTCAGGATGCCCGCACGGGAGGAATCCCGAGCAGCCGAAGCTCGACCGCCCGTTCCCGGTCGACATCGACCTCACCCGATCGGGCGTCCGGATAGTGGACGCGAGGTGTCACCCCCTGGGACGGCGGAGTAGGGTCCGACCATGTCTCGCACCATTCGTCTCGCAGTAGTTCCCGGTGACGGCATCGGCCAGGAAGTGGTGGCCGAAGGCCTCAAGGTCCTTGGCGCGGCGCTGCCCGCCGACGTGAAGCTGGAGACCACCGAGTACGACCTCGGCGCCCGGCGCTACCACCGCACCGGCGAGACGCTGCCGGACAGCGTGCTGGAGGAGCTGAAGTCCCACGACGCGATCCTGCTCGGCGCCATCGGTGACCCGAGCGTCCCGTCGGGCGTGCTGGAGCGCGGGCTGCTGCTGAAGCTGCGCTTCGCCTTCGACCACCACATCAACCTGCGGCCGGGCCGGCTCTTCCCGGGCGTGAAGTCGCCGCTGGCCGGTGACCCCGAGATCGACTTCGTGGTCGTCCGCGAGGGCACCGAGGGTCCGTACGTCGGCAACGGCGGCACGCTGCGCACCGGGACCGAGCACGAGGTGGCCACCGAGGTCAGCCTCAACACCGCCTACGGCATCGAGCGGGTCGTCCGGGACGCCTACCGCCGGGCCCAGGCGCGGCCGCGCAAGAAGCTCACCCTCGTCCACAAGAACAACGTGCTGGTGCACGCCGGTCACCTGTGGACCCGGATCTTCGAGCAGGTCGGCCGGGAGTTCCCCGAGGTCACCACCGACTACCTGCACGTCGACGCGGCGACCATCTTCTTCGTCACCCAGCCCGAGCGGTTCGACGTGATCGTCACCGACAACCTGTTCGGCGACATCCTGACCGACCTGGCCGCCGCCGTCACGGGTGGCATCGGCCTGGCCGCCAGCGGCAACATCAACCCGAGCGGCGACTTCCCGTCGATGTTCGAGCCCGTGCACGGCTCCGCTCCGGACATCGCGGGCCAGGGCAAGGCCGACCCGACCGCCACGGTGCTGTCGGTCGCCATGCTGCTGGACCACCTCGGCTTCGCCGCCGAGGCCGCCAAGGTCGAGACCGCGGTCGCCGCGGACCTGACCGGGCGCACCGGCACCCGGACCACCTCCCAGGTCGGCGACGCGCTCGCCGCCCGAGTATCCGGGTAACGGGCCGGATCCGACACGCGGAATCCGGCCGGGAGGCCGGGTCCGACCAGCGGTGTTCCGGCCGAAGGGGCCGGGGCGCACAAGCGCACAACCGCGGCTGCCGATTCCCCTGAGGGATTGGCGGCTGTTCGGCACGGCCCTCTGGATGCGAGTATCGACAGTGGGCCGTGCCGTCGTGCGTTCGTTCGCCGAAACGTTCACCCGACGGAGGCGGCCCGGACCAACCCCACGGTGAAGGACACACAGCCATGAGCACGCCCACCCAGGCGCCCATCACGTTCGACCTCAAGCCCTCCGCGCACCCGCTGTCCGACGCGGAGCGTGAGGCCCGGCTGGCCAACCCCGGCTTCGGGCGGATCTTCACCGACCACATGGTCACCATCAGGTGGACCGAGGGCCTGGGCTGGCACGACGCCCAGCTGGCGCCGTACGCGCCGCTGGAGATCGACCCGGCGAACATGACGCTGCACTACGGTCAGTCGATCTTCGAGGGCCTCAAGGCCTACCGTCAGACCGACGGCTCGATCGCGACCTTCCGCCCGGAGGCCAACGCCGAGCGCTTCCAGGCCTCCGCCCGCCGTCTGGCGATGCCGGAGCTGCCGGTCGAGACCTTCGTCGAGGCCGTCGAGCACCTGGTCCAGCAGGAGCAGAACTGGGTCCCGAACCAGCCGGAGCAGAGCCTCTACCTGCGGCCCTTCATGTTCGCCACCGAGGTCGGCCTGGGCGTGCGCCCGGCGAACTCCTACCTCTTCATGATCATCGCCTCGCCGGCCGGCGCCTACTTCTCCGGTGGCGTCAAGCCGGTCTCGGTCTGGCTCTCCGAGGACTACGTCCGCGCCGCGCCGGGCGGCACCGGCGCCGCCAAGTGCGCCGGCAACTACGCCGCCTCGCTGGTCGCCCAGGCCGAGGCCGCCGCCAAGGGCTGCGACCAGGTCGTCTGGCTCGATGCCGCCGAGCACCGGTGGATCGAGGAGATGGGCGGCATGAACCTGTACTTCGTCTTCGGCGAGGGCAAGGACGCGAAGATCGTCACCCCGGAGCTCTCCGGCGCGCTGCTGCCCGGCATCACCCGCGACTCGCTGCTCCAGCTCGCCGGCGACCTCGGCTACGCCGTCGAGGAGCGGAAGATCTCCACCGACGAGTGGAAGCAGGGCAACGCGGACGGCACCCTCACCGAGGTCTTCGCGTGCGGCACCGCCGCCGTCATCACCCCGGTCGGCTCGGTCAAGTCCCGCGGCGGGGACTGGACCGTCGGCGCCGGCGAGCCGGGCCCGACCACCATGGAGCTGCGCCGGGCGCTGCTGGCCATCCAGGGCGGTCAGCAGCCCGACACCCACGGCTGGCTGCACAAGATCGTCTGATTCTGAACCGCCTCCGGCCTGCGCCGTTTCGGATCGCGAGACGGCCGGGCCGGAGTCCGGGGGGTGTGCCAGACTGCGAGCGTGTCCTCGCTTTCGCTGATTATTAGCAGCAGGCGCGCCGGTCCGCAGTGACCGCTCCCGCAGTACCCGACGCGGAGCGACCACCAGCGTCCAGACCCGCGCGCAGACCTCTCGCACCCGCGAGGGGTCTTTTGCTTTTTGGGCCCGCCCCGAACGGCACACCCCGGACCGGCCGGAGCCCCCACAAGGGGCCGAGCGACACCGGGCGCGCGCGGGATGCTGGACAGTGGAGCCGGATCAGAACCGGCAGAGCAGTACCAAACCTCCCGGAACGGAGACCCAGGGCCATGACCCAGGCCAGCAATCGCACCGACGACAGCTTCCACGTCTTCGACACCACCCTGCGCGACGGCGCGCAGCGCGAGGGCATCAACCTCACGGTGGCCGACAAGCTGACCATCGCCCGGTACCTGGACGAGTTCGGGGTCGGCTTCATCGAGGGCGGCTGGCCCGGCGCCAACCCGCGGGACACCGAGTTCTTCGCCCGGGCCGCCGCCGAACTCGACCTCCGGCACGCCCAGCTGGTCGCCTTCGGCGCCACCCGGCGGGCCGGCGGCAAGGCCGCCGAGGACCCGCAGCTGGCCGCCCTGGTGACCTCCGGCGCCCCGGTGGTCACCCTGGTCGCCAAGGCCCACGACCGGCACGTCGAACTGGCGCTGCGCACCACCCTGGACGAGAACCTGGAGATGATCCGGGACAGCGTGGCGTACCTGCGCGCCCAGGACCGCCGGGTGTTCATCGACTGCGAGCACTTCTTCGACGGCTACCGGGCCAACCGCGCCTACGCGCTGGCCGTGGTCCGCGCCGCGCACGAGGCCGGCGCCGACGTGGTGGTGCTCTGCGACACCAACGGCGGGATGCTGCCGGCCGGCGTCCGCGACATCGTCGCCGACGTCCTCGCCGACTGCCGGACCTACAAGCCCGACGCCCGGATCGGCATCCACGCCCAGGACGACACCGGCTGCGCCGTCGCCAACACCCTGGCGGCGGTGGACTCGGGCGCCACCCACGTGCAGTGCACCGCCAACGGCTACGGCGAGCGGGTCGGCAACGCCAACCTGTTCCCGGTGGTCGGCGCGCTGGAGATCAAGTACGACCGGCGGGTGCTGCCGCCCGGCAGCCTGGCCGAGATGACCCGGATCTCGCACGCCGTCGCCGAGGTGGTCAACCTGACCCCCTCCACCCACCAGCCGTACGTCGGCCACTCCGCCTTCGCGCACAAGGCCGGCCTGCACGCCTCGGCGATCAAGGTCGACCCGGACCTGTACCAGCACATCGACCCGGAGACGGTCGGCAACACCATGCGGATGCTGGTCTCCGACATGGCCGGCCGCGCCTCGGTCGAGCTCAAGGGCAAGGAGCTCGGCTACGACCTCTCCAGCGACCGGGACCTCGCCGGCCGGGTGGTCGCCAAGGTCAAGGAGCAGGAGAACCTCGGCTACACCTACGAGTCCGCCGACGCCTCCTTCGAGCTGCTGCTCCGCGACGAGGTGCGCGGCAGCCGCGAGCGCTTCTACACCCTGGAGTCCTGGCGGACCATCAGCGAGCAGGGGCCGTGGGGGTCACCGCGTCCGGAGGCCGGGGCCGGGAGCCCGGGCAACGAGGCGACGGTCAAGCTCTGGGCCAAGGGCGAGCGCCGGATCGCCACCGGTGAGGGCAACGGCCCGGTCGACGCGCTGGACAAGGCGCTGCGCACCGCGCTGGAGCGGATCTACCCGCAGCTGGCCACGCTGGAGCTGGTCGACTACAAGGTCCGCATCCTGGAGGGCCAGCACGGCACCGGCTCCAAGACCCGGGTGCTGATCGAGTCCACCGACGGCACCTCCAACTGGTCCACCGTCGGCGTGGCCGACAACGTGATCGCCGCGTCCTGGCTGGCCCTGGACGACGCCTACACCTACGGCCTGTTGCGGGCCGGCCTGGAGCCGTACGCAGGCTGAGCCCCGCGACGATGCGGCCCACGGACCCCCGGGTCCGTGGGCCGCATCGTTTCGGCGGTGCTGCTGTTCGCTTCGGTTCGGCGTGGGGCTTGCTCAGCGGAGGCGGGCGAGGAGGGCGTGTTCGACGAGGGTGATGAGGGCGCTCTTGGCGCTG
>NZ_JBHVWC010000136.1:0-7175 GCF_042882445.1 Kitasatospora sp. NPDC058218
GGGCCTGGGCGCGCCCGCGGCCCCCGCGCCCGGCGGCCCGGCCGCCGCCGCGCCGCCGGCCGACGGCGAGCTGCCCGCCCTGCCGGTGGTGCACTGGCTGCGCGAACGCGGCGGACCGATCGACCGGTTCAACCAGCACGTCCTGCTGACCGTCCCCGCCGGGCTGCGCGAGCAGCCGCTGCGGGACGCGCTGGCGGCCCTGGCCACCCGCCACCCGGCGCTGCGGCTGCGGCTGGACCGCACCGACGGCCTCTGGACCCAGGAGGTCCTGGCCGCCGACCGGGCCCCCGCGCTGACCGACCCGCAGACCCTGCGCCGGGTCGACACCCGGGCCGCCCGGTCCGAGGACCCGACCGCCCTGCTCACCCGCGAGGCGGACGCGGCCGCCGCCGCGCTCGACCCCGCCACCGGCCGGGTGCTGCGCGCCGTCTGGTTCGACGCCGGCCCGAACACCGACGGCCGACTGCTGCTGACCGTCCACCACCTCGCCGTCGACGGCGTCTCCTGGCGGACCCTGCTGCCCGGCCTGCGCACCGCCTACGAGGCCCTCGCGGCCGGCGCCCGCCCCGCCCTGGAACCCGAGGCACACAGCCTGCGGGCCTGGTCGGAGCAGCTGCTCGCACACGCCCAGGAGCGCGGCCGGGTCGCCGAGGCCCGACTGTGGCGGGACGCCCTCGCAGGCCCGGCCGGCCCGCTCGCCGCCCTCACCGCCGACCCGGCCCGGGACACCGTCGCCACCCTGCGCACGCTGCGCCGCACCCTGCCCGCCGACCGCACCGAGCCACTGCTGACCGTCCTCCCGCAGTCCTTCGGCGCCGGCGTGGACGACGTGCTGCTGGCCGGCCTCGCCCTCGGGGTGGCCGCGGCACGCCCCGGCGCCGCACCGGCCGTCCGGATCGACCTGGAGGGCCACGGCCGGGGCGGCGGCGAGTCGGCCGGGCTCACCCCGGACCTCGCCCGCACCGTCGGCTGGTTCACCACCGTGCACCCCGTCCGGCTCGACCTCGCCGGGCTGGACCCGGCCGAGGCGATGACCGGCGCCGCGATCACCGGACAGGTGCTCAAGCAGGTCAAGGAACAGCTGCGGGCCGCCCCCGACCGGGGCCTGGGCTTCGGCCTGCTGCGCCACCTCAACGCGCAGACCGCGCCGCTGCTGGCCGCGGTGCCCCGCTCCGAGGTGCTGTTCAACTACCGCGGCCGGACCGACAGCGGCGCCGGACCGCAGGGCGGCTGGCCGTTCGCCCCGCAGGACGAGCGCACCGCCGCCGCCGCCGGGGCCGGGCCCGACCCGCTGATGGCGGCCGGCTACCCGCTGGAGATCGACGCGGTCGTCCAGGCCGGCCCCGACGGCCGCCCGGAGCTGGCCGTCGAATGGAGCTGGCCGGGCGCACTGCTCGGCGACGGCGAGGTGGCGGCGCTCGCCGACTCCTGGTTCGCCGCGCTCGACGCGCTGGCCCGGCACGCCGCCGGCGGCGACGCGGGCGGGGTGACCCCGTCCGACCTCGACCTCGTCCGGCTCAAGCAGACCCAGATCGACCGGCTGGAGTCGCGGCTGCGCAGGCGCCGCCGATGAACCGCGAACCCGGCCCCGAGACCACCGACCGCCACCCCACCCCCAGGACCGAGAACCCCGTGATGAACGACTCCACCGCACCGATCGACGACTCCCAGGCCCAGGCCCCGGCCGCGTCGGCCCTGGAGGACGTCTACCCGCTCTCCTCCCTGCAGGAGGGGCTGCTCTTCCACGCGCTCTACGACGACGAGGCGCGCGACGTCTACGTCGTGCAGTCACACCTCGACCTGGCCGGCCCGGTCGACGGCGCCCGGCTGGCCGCCGCCGTCGACGCGCTGCTGGTCCGGCACGCCAACCTGCGGGCCGGGTTCTGGTACGAGGACCCGGAGGCGGTCGTCCAGTTCGTCCAGCGGGAGGTGGGGACCCCGCTGCGGGAGGTCGACCTGAGCGCCCTGGAGGGCCCGGACCAGGACGGCGCCGTCCTGGCCGCGATGGACGAGGACTGGCACCACCGGTTCGAGCCGGACGCCCCGCCGCTGCTGCGCCTGGCCCTGCTGCGGCTGGGCGAGGACCGCTCCCGGCTCGTCATCACCTGCCACCACCTGCTGCTCGACGGCTGGTCGATGCCGATCCTGGTCCGCGAGCTGCTGGCGCTCTACGGGTCGGCCGGCGACCTCGCCGCACTGCCCGCCGTCCGCCCCTACAAGGAGCACCTGGCGCTGCTCGCCACCCGCGACACCGCCGCCGCCGAGGCCGCCTGGGGCGCCGCGCTGGCCGGCTTCGCCCGGACCCACCCGGTCGCGCCCGGCGCCGGCGTCGCCACCGCCGTCGAACCGGCCGTGGTCACCCTGCACGCCGAGCGCGAACTCTCCGCCGCCGTCGCCGAGGCCGCCCGCGGCCGGGGCCTGACCCTCGGCAACCTCGCCCACACCCTGTGGGGCGTCCTGCTCGGCTCGCTCACCGGCACCGCCGACGTGGTCTTCGGCACCACCGTCTCCGGGCGCCCGGACGACCTGCCCGGCGCCGACTCCATGGTCGGCCTCTTCATCAACACCGTGCCGGTGCGCGTACGGCTCGCCCCCGGCGCCACCTTGGCCGGCGCCGCCGCGGCCGTCCAGCGCGAACAGGCCGAGCTGATCGCCCACCAGCACCTCGGCCTCGGCGCGATCCAGCGCCTCGCCGACGTCGAGGGCGCCCTGTTCGACACCCTGCTCGTGGTCGAGAACTACCAGGGCGGCGGCGACGCGCTCCGCACGAGCCTGGGCACCGTCGAGGGCCTGGCCGTCACCGCGCTCGGCGCCCGCGACGCCACCCACTACCCGCTGGGCCTGACCGTGCTGCCCGGCGAGCGGCTGCGCCTGGAGCTGGAGTACCGGCCCGAGCTGTTCACCGAGGCCGAAGCCGGCCGGATCGCCGACCGGTTCCTGCGCCTGCTCGCCGCCTTCGCGGCCGACCCGGACACCCCGCTGGCCCGCCTGGACCTGCTCGACGCCGCCGAGCGCGCCGCGCTGCCCGCCACCGTCGCCGGCGCCGAGCACGGCGTCCCGGACGCCACCGCCGCCGACCTCTTCGCCGCGCAGGCCGCCCGCACCCCGCACGCCCGGGCCCTGGTCGGCCCCGGCCTGACCGGCGGCCCGGCCCCCGTCCAGCTCTCCTTCGCCGAACTGGACGCCGCCGCCGACCGCCTGGCCCGGCTGCTGCGCGCCCACGGCCTGGGCGCCGACGACATCGCCGCCCTCGCCCTGCCCCGCTCCGCCGAGTCCGTCACCGCGCTGCTCGCCGTCCTGCGGGCCGGCGCCGCCTACCTGCCGATCGACCTCGACCACCCGGACGAGCGGCTCGCCCTGCTCCTCGACGACGCCCGCCCCGCCGTCGTCCTGACCACCGCCCGGGTCGCCGCCCGGCTGCCCGAGGTGCCCGGCGCCGCCGTCCTGCTCCTGGACGACCCGCGGACCGCCGCCGACCTCGCCGCGCTGCCCGCCGGGCCGCTCACCGACGCCGAGCGCGGCGGTCCCGTCCACCCCGACCGGGCCGCGTACGTCATCCACACCTCCGGCTCCACCGGCCGCCCCAAGGGCGTGGTGATCCCGCACCGCGGCCTCGGCAACCTGATCCACGACCACCTGGCCACCACCTTCGCCGACGCGCTGCGCGCCACCGGCCGGGCCCGGCTGCGCGCGCTGCACACCGCCTCGTTCTCCTTCGACTCCTCCTGGGAACAGCTGATCTGGCTGATCGGCGGCCACGAGCTGCACGTCCTCGGCGAGGACGACCGCCGGGACGCCGAGGCCGTGGTCGGCTACACCCGCGCCCACCGCGTCGACGCCCTCGACGTCACCCCCTCCTACGCCCAGCAGCTGCTCGACAGCGGCCTGCTGTCCGGCGAACACCGCCCGGCGGTCCTGCTGCTCGGCGGCGAGGCGCTGCCCGAGCCGCTCTGGACCAGGCTGCGCGGGGAGGCGGGCGTCACCGCCGTCAACTACTACGGCCCGACCGAGTTCACCGTCGACGCCCTGGTCGCCGATCTCGCGGACAGCGCCGGCCCCGTCATCGGCCGCCCGCTGCGCGGGACCCGCGCCTACGTGCTGGACGGCCTGCTGCGCCCCGTCCCGGCCGGCGTGCCCGGCGAGCTGTACCTGGCCGGCGCGCAGTTGGCCCGCGGCTACCTGGACCGCCCCGGTCTGACCGCCGGCCGGTTCGTCGCCGACCCGTTCGCCGAGGGCGCGCGGATGTACCGCACCGGCGACCTGGTGCGCCGCCGGGCCGACGGCGAGGTCGAGTACCTCGGCCGCACCGACGACCAGGTGAAGATCCGCGGCTACCGGATCGAGCTCGGCGAGATCGAGGCCGCCCTGGCGGAGCAGCCGGGCGTCGCCCAGGCCGCCGTACTGGTCCGGCCCGGCGCGGTGCGCCGCATCGTCGCCTACGTCGTCCCCGCCCGGGACGCCGGGGACGCACTGCTCGACGCCGAGGAGCTGCACTCCGCCCTCGCCGCCCGGCTGCCCGCGTACATGGTGCCGTCCGCCTTCGCCGTGCTGGACGCGCTGCCGCTGACCGTCAACGGCAAGCTCGACCGGGCCGCGCTGCCCGACGACGCGCTCGCCTACACCGGCCTGGTGGTCGGCCGGGACGCCGAGACCGAGACCGAACAGCTGCTCTGCGACCTGTACGCCGAGGTCCTCGGCCTGCCGCAGGCCGGCGTGGAGGACGACTTCTTCCGCCTCGGCGGCGACAGCATCTCCTCGATCCGGCTGATCGGCGCCGCCCGCGCCGAGGGCCTCTCGCTCAGCCCGCGCGACGTGTTCGAGCGCCGAACCCCGGCCGCCCTCGCCGAGCTGGCCGACCGCCGCGAGGCGGCCGGCGCCGCACCCGAACTGCCCGAACTGCCTCCGGCGGCCGAGGCCGAACTGGCCCTCGTCCGCGCCGCCGTGCCCAAGCTGGAGATCGAGGACGTCTGGCCGGTCTCCCCGCTCCAGGAGGGCCTGCTCTTCGAGGCCGGCTACGACGAGCAGGCGCTGGACGTCTACACCTCCCGCGACGTGCTCTCGCTGACCGCCCGGATCCCGCTGGAGGTACTGCGCGCCGCGGTGGCCGCCGTGCTGGAGAGCCACCCCAACCTGCGGGCCGGCTTCCTCCAGGACGGCCTGGAGCGCCCGGTGCAGTTCCTGCCGCGCGCCGTCGACGTGCCGCTCACCGAGCTCGATCTGTCGGCGCTCGGCGCGGACGACTTCGAGGCGGAGCTGCGCCGCCTCAAGGAGCACGAGGCGTTCACCCGCTTCGACCTCGCCGCGCCGCCGCTGCTGCGGCTGGTCTCGGTGCTCGCCCCCGACGGCGGCCAGCGCATCCTGATCACCAACCACGCACTGCTCTGGGACGGCTGGTCCTCCGGACTCTTCCTCCAGGAGGTGCTGACCCGCTGCGCCGGCGAGCGGCCGCCGGCCGCCGGCCTGCCCTACCGGGACTTCCTGCGCTGGCTGGCCGGCCAGGACCAGGAGGCCGGCCGGGCCGCCTGGCGCTCCTCGCTGGCGGGCCTGGCCGAGCCGACGCTGCTCGCCCCGCAGGCCCGTGAGCGGGCCGCGCTGCTGCCGGAGGAGGTCGTCGTCGACGCCCCCGCCGGGCTCGGCGAGCGGCTCGCCGCGTTCGGCCGGGAGCACGGCCTGACCCTCAACACCGTGCTCTCCGGCGCCTGGGGCCTGCTGCTGGCCGGATTGACGGCCCGCGAGGACGTGGTGTTCGGGGCCACCGTCTCCGGCCGGCCGGCCGAGCTGCCCGGCATCGACGCCACCATCGGCATGTTCCTCAACACGGTGCCGGTCCGGGCCCGCCTGGACGGCGAGGAGGGCGTCGCCGCCTTCCTCACCCGCCTCCAGGACGAGCAGAGCGCCCTGCTGGCGCACCACCAGACCGGCCTGGGCGAGATCCAGCGCGGCACCGGCTTCGGCCGGCTCTTCGACACCCTCCAGGTGCTCCGCAACACCCCGGCCGACGAGGGTCTGCGGGACCGCCTGCGCGAGCGCCTGGGCCTGCGGCAGGTGACGGACGTCGACGCGACGCACTTCCCGCTGATCTTCATCACCAACCCCGGCGAGCACCTCACCTTCGAGTGGAAGTACCGCCCGGACGTCTTCGAGCGCTCCGTCGTCGAGGAGCACGCCGAGCGGCTGCTCGCCCTGCTGGAGCAGATCCTGGAGCGCCCCGACCGTCCCGTCCGCACGCTCGACGTGTTGACGGTGCGTGAGCGGGGTCTGGTGTTGGGGGAGTGGGCGGCGACGGGTCGTGAGCTGCCGGGGGCGACGGTGGCTGATCTGTTGGCGGAGCGGGCGGCGTTGGTGCCGGGTGAGACGGCGTTGGTGTTCGGCGGGGTGTCGTGGTCGTACGCGGAGTTGGACGCGCGGGTGAATCGTCTGGCGCGGCTCTTTGTGGCGCGTGGGGCGGGGCCGGAGAAGGTGGTGGCGTTGGGGCTGCCGCGTTCGTTGGAGATGGTGGCGGCGCTGTTCGCGGTGTTGCGTACGGGGGCTGCGTACCTGCCGTTGGAGCTGGACTATCCGGTGGAGCGGCTGGCGTTCATGGTCGAGGACACCGGGCCGGTCTGCCTGGTCACCGACTCGACGGCCGCTGCGCTCATGCCCACGTTCGAGGACGTGCTGCTGCTGGACTCGCCGGAGGTGGTGGCGGAGTTGGCGGCGCTGCCGGACACCGCGCCGGGTGTGGTGGTGGATCAGGACAGTCCGGCGTATGTGATCTTCACTTCGGGTTCGACGGGTCGGCCGAAGGGTGTGGTGACGCCGTACCGGGGTCTGACGAACATGCAGTTGAACCATCGTGAGGCGATCTTCGACCCGGTGGTGGAGTCGGCGGGTGGGCGTCGGCTGCGGATCGCGCACACGGTGTCGTTCTCCTTCGACATGTCGTGGGAGGAGCTGCTCTGGCTGGTCGAGGGCCACGAGGTCCACGTCCTCGGCGAGGACGACCGCAGGGACGCCCAGGGTCTGGCCGACTACCTCGACGTCCACGAGATCGACGTCATCAACGTCACCCCCTCGTACGCCCAGGCGCTCGTGGAGAGCGGCCTGTTGGACGAGGGGCGGCACCGTCCGGTGCTGGTGCTGCTCGGTGGTGAGGCGGTGGCGGAGACGCTGTGGTCGAGGCTGCGGGAGACGCC
>NZ_JBHVWC010000137.1:0-6602 GCF_042882445.1 Kitasatospora sp. NPDC058218
TCGAGGTTGTCGGGGAGGAGGGTGACGGGCTGGCCGGTGATGAGGGGGGTGAAGAGGTTGGGGATGCCGAGGTCGAACGCGATGGAGGAGAACAGCGGCGCGCCGCCGGTGCCGGCACTGGCGTAGATGTCGGCGGTGTGGTGCAGGTAGTTGGCCAGGCCGTGGTGGTGGACGAGGACGCCCTTGGGGCGGCCGGTCGAGCCGGAGGTGTAGATCGCGTAGGCCAGGTTCTGGCCGTCCAGGGTGCGCTCGGGCGCCGTGGCGGGGTACTGCTCGATGGTCGCCTGCTCGCGCTCGACGACGACGAGGGTGCCGTTGTACTGGGCGCCGACGGTGTCGGCCAGGGCGTCGGAGGTGACGATCGCGGGAGTGGCGGTGTCCGCCAGCACATAGGCCAGTCGGTCGGCGGGCCAGGACGGGTCGAGCGGGAGGTAGGCGGCGCCGGCCTTCCACACGCCGAGCAGCGTCGGGACCAGGTCCGCGCCGCGCTCCAGGCAGACGCCGACGAGGACGTCGGGGCCCGCGCCCAGGCCGGTCAGGTGGTGGGCGATGCGGTTGGCGCGTTCGTCGATCTCGCGGTAGGTGAGGTGGATGCCGTCGACGATGACGGCGGTGGCGTCCGGGGTGGCCTGGGCTTGCGCCTCGACGAGGTCGAGGGTGGTGGCGGTCGGCCACTGCACGGAGTCACCCGCGGCCCAGGCCGTGAGCTGGGCACGCTCCGTCTCGGGCAGGTGGGAGAGGGTCGCGTCACCGTTCGGGTCGGCGGCCATCGACTCCAGCACCAGCCGGTAACGCTCGGCCAGGGAGTCCAGGTTCGCCCGGTCGATCGCGGTGCTCATGCTGTCGAGGTTGATCCGGCCGCCACGCACGATCACGTTGAGGGCGAACGAGTTGCTGCCGTCGCCCATCGACCCGTCGACGTCGACGGAGTTCTCGTCGACGACGTGGAAGTCCAGGTACTCGAAGAGGATCGAGACCAGCTCGCCGGAGCTGCCGGCGGCGCGCTGGACGGCGGGCAGCGGGTAGCGGCGGTGGGACCAGATGGCGGTCTCGGTGGCGTAGGTCTGCTCGACCAGTTCGCGCCAGGTCGCGGCGCCCCGGGTGGCCGGGAACGGCAGGGTGTTGAGGTGCATGCCGAGCACCCGGTCGGCGCCGGGGGCCTCCATGCGGCCGTGGTAGACCACGCCGGTGTGGAAGGCGTCCTCGGCCGTCAGGTTGCCCATCACCTTGAGGTGCGCGGCCAGCAGCACGCTCTTCAGTGACGTCTTCGCCTGGGTGGCGAGACGTCGCAGGCCGTCCTCGATGTCGGTGTAGGGCACCCGGGCATGCAGCTGCTCGACGCCGGCGTCCGGGGCTCCGAAGAGGTCCGGCAGGACCAGCGGGCTGTGCTCGTCGACGAGTTGCTGCCAGAAGGCCTGGGTCTGCGGGTCGGAGAGCGCGTCCTGCTCGGCGGCGATGTAGTCGGCGTAGCGGACGGACGGCACCTCGTAGGCGGCCGGCTCCTCGCCGCTCCGCAGGCTGCGGTAGCAGGCGAGGATCTCCATCACCAGGGTGTGGTAGCTCCACCCCTCCGTGACGGCGTGAATGTGACTGAACGTCAGGCGCCAGGCCTGGTCGGACTCCAGGTGGACGGCGATGCGCACCAGCGGCGCAGCGGCCAGCTCGAAGCCCAGGGCGCGCTCGGAGGTCATGAACTCCTGCTTGCGCTCCGCCACCTCGGCCTCGGTCAGGTCGCGCAGGTCGTGCGTGGTGACCGGGATCTCGGCGGTGGCGTGGACGAGCTGGAGGGGCTGGCTGTAGCCGTCCAGGTGCATCGAGGTGCGCAGGATGTCGTGCCGGGCCACCACCGTGTCGACGGCGTGGCGGAACGCCGCTGCGTCGAACGGGACTTCGTCGGGGACGAGGAAGGAGTTCAGGTTGTGGTACGTGTTGCCGCCCTGCGCCGCGAGCAGCTCGACGAGCATGCCGGTCTGGATCTGGGAGAGCGGGTAGGCGTCGACCACGTCGCTGGGGAGGGCCGTGCGGTCCTCGTCGCCGATGAGGGCGAAGGGTTCGACGGCGGTGATCAGGGATGTGCCGGTGGTGTTGCCGGGCAGGGTGGTGGCCAGGGCGGCGATGGTGCGCTGCTGGAAGATGTCCGGGATGGTGATGTCGTAGCCGGCGGCACGGAGTGCGCCGACGAGGCGGACGGCGCGGATGGAGTCGCCGCCGAGGTCGAAGAAGCTGTCCTCGACGCCGACCTGCGCCAGGCCCAGCACTTCGGCCCAGACTGCCGCGAGGCGCTCCTCGACGGGGGTGCGGGGGGCGGTGTAGCCGCCGGTGGTGAAGGCGTCCAGGTCCGGGGCGGGCAGGGCACGGTGGTCGACCTTGCCGCTGTTGCTCAGCGGGATCGCCTCGATCGCCACGTAGGCGGTCGGGACCATGTACTCCGGCAGGAGCCGGGCGAGGTGGGCCCGCAGCTCGGCGGTGTCCACGGGGCCGTCGGTGGGGACGACGTAGGCGACGAGGGCCTCGTTGTGGACGGTGACGACGGCCTGGCGGACCTCCTCCAGCACGCTCAGGACACTCTCGATCTCACCGAGTTCGATGCGGTAGCCACGGATCTTGACCTGGCTGTCGATCCGGCCCAGGCACTCCAGGGTGCCGTCGGGCAGGAACCGGGCCAGGTCACCGGTGGCGTACAGACGCGACCCGGCCGGACCGTACGGGTTGGGCAGGAACCTCTCCGCCGTCAGGTCCGCACGCCCGTGGTAGCCCCGGGCCACACCGTGGCCGTCGATGTACAGCTGACCGGTCACCCCCGGCGCGAGCAGCGCGAGGTGCTCGTCCAGCACGTAGACACCGGTGTTCGCCAGCGGAAGGCCGACGGTCACCGCGTCGGCGGCCGACGGAACCTCCCAGTACGTCGACCAGATGGTCGTCTCCGTCGGACCGTAGACGTTGACGACCCGCCCGGTGGCAGCCGTGAGCCGGGCGGCGAGGTGCGCCGGCAGGGCCTCGCCACCGGTCAGGGCCGTCACCGCGCCGTTCTCGAAGCCGGCCTCCAGCAGCAGCCGCCACGCCGACGGCGTGGCCTGCACATGGGTGACCCGATGAGCCCCGATCAGCGCGATCAGCGCCGCCGGATCCTTCACCTCGTGGTCCTGCGCCAGCACCACACGACCACCGGTGATCAACGGCAGATGCAGCTCCAGACCCGAGATGTCGAACGACACCGACGTCGAGGCCAGCCACACCGTACGCCCCCGCGCACCCAGGTCATCACGCACCGACGCCAACAGGTTGTGCAACGCACCGTGCCCGACCATCACGCCCTTCGGACGCCCGGTCGAACCACTCGTGTACAACACATACGCCAACCGATCCGCATCGACGACGACCGGCCCGGCCACCGCCGCCACCTCGTCCAGCGCCACCGTGTCCAGATCGACCCGGACACCCGCGAACCCCACCGACAGACCGCTCACGGCGACCAGCACCGCCGCACCCGAATCCGCCAGCATGTAATCGATCCGCTCACCCGGCAACGCCGGATCGATCGGCAGATACGCCGCACCCGCCAACCACACACCGTGCAACAACGGCACCAGATCGACCCCACGCGGCAGACACACACCCACCACGCTCTCCGGACCCACCCCCGCCGCCCGCAACAGACCCGCGAACCGAGCAGCCCGCTCCGCCACCTGCCCATACGTCAGCTCGACATCACCCACCACCACCGCGACCGCGGCGGGAGTGGCCGCCGCCTGGGCTGCGAACGCCTCCGGAGTGCTGGCGGTGTCCCACAGGACCTCACGGGTCGGCGCCGACAGCACCGCCACCTCCGCGGCGGACAGGTGGACCGCACGCGCGTCACCCTCCGGATCCGCGGCCATCGACTCCAGCACCGACCGGTACAACCCACCCAGCCGCTCCAGACCCTCGGCACCGAAGGCCTCGGTCGTGCTGCTGAGGTTGAAGCGCCCGTCCCGGGTGATGACGGTCAGCCCGAACTCGTTGACGCTCTCGCGCAGTTCGTCGGCGGTGTCGACCGCGTCGGCGTCCAGCTGGTGGAAGTCGTGGAAGTCGAACATGACGGAGACCAGGTCGCCGGAGCTGCCGGCGGCGCGCTGGATGGCGGGCAGCGGGTAGCGGCGGTGCGACCAGATGGCGCTCTCGGTCGCGTACGTCTGCTCGACCAGTTCGCGCCAGGTCGCGGCGCCCCGGGTGGCCGGGAAGGGAAGGGTGTTGAGGTGCATGCCGAGCACCCGGTCGGCGCCCGGTGCCTCCAGTCGGCCGTGGTAGACCACGCCGGTGTGGAAAGTGTCCTCGGCCGTCAGGCTGCCCATCACCTTGAGGTGCGCGGCCAGCATGACGCTCTTCAGTGACGTCTTCGCCTCGGCGGCGAGCTTGCGCAGGCCGTCCTCCAGGTCCGCGAACGGTACCTGCAGACCGGCCCGACCGCCCGGCTCGTCGCCCCAGGTGGCGGGCAGGACGAGCGGGCTGTGGGTGTCGACGACCTGCTGCCAGAAGGACTGGGTCTGCGGGTCGGCGAGGGCGGTCCGCTCGGCGGCGATGAAGTCCGCGTACCGGACCGGGGCCGGCGCGGCGGCGGCCGGCTCGCGGCCGTCCCGCAGCGCCTGGTAGGCGCCGAGGAGCTCCATCAGCATCGAGTTGACGGACCAGCCGTCGGTGATGGCGTGCGGGTAGGTGAGGGTCAGGTACCAGGACTCGTCCGACTCCAGGTGCGCGGCGATGCGCATCAGCGGAGCGGCCGTGAGCTCGAACGCGGCGGCGTTCTCGGCGGCGGCGAAGGTGCGGCCGTGCTCGGTCTGCTGCTCGGTGGTCGAGCCGCGCAGGTCGTGGACGGTGACCGGGATCTCGGCGGTGGCGTGCACGAGCTGCAGCGGCTCGCCGAAGCCCTCCAGGTGCATCGAGCTGCGGAGCGTCTCGTGGCGGGCGGTGATCAGCTCGACGGCGCGGCGCAGGGCGTCCGGCGAGAACGCCTGACGGTCCGGCAGGCGGAACGACGTGATGTTCTGGTAGACGTTCCGCCCGTCGGCCGCTGCCAGCATCTCGACGAGCATGCCGGTCTGGATCTGGGAGAGCGGGTAGGCGTCGACGATGTCGGTGGGGAGGGCTGTGCGGTCGTCGTCGGAGATCTGGGTGAAGGGCTGGACGGCGGTGATCAGGGATGTGCCGGTGGTGTTGCCGGGCAGGGTGGTGGCGAGGGCGGCGATGGTGCGCTGCTGGAAGATGTCGGGGATGGTGATGTCGTGGCCGGCGGCGCGGAGTGCGCCGACGAGGCGGACGGCGCGGATGGAGTCGCCGCCGAGGTCGAAGAAGCTGTCCTGGACGCCGACCTGGGGCAGGCCGAGGACGTCGGCCCAGATGGCGGCGAGGCGTTCTTCGACGGGGGTGCGGGGGGCGGTGTGGCGGGTGGTGGTGAAGGCGTCCAGGTCGGGGGCGGGGAGGGCGCGGGTGTCGGCCTTGCCGTTGGTGGTGAGGGGGATGGTGTCCAGGGTGACGAACGCGGCCGGGACCATGTACTCGGGCAGTGAGGTTGTGAGGTGGGCGCGCAGTTCGGTGGTGTCGACGGTGGTGTTGGCGGTGGGGACGAGGTAGGCGACGAGCATCTTCTCGCCGTTGTTGCCGTTGTCGCGGACGGTGACCACGGTCTGGCGGATGGTGGGGAGTTGGGTGAGGGCGGCTTCGATCTCGCCGAGTTCGATGCGGTAGCCGCGGATCTTGACCTGCTTGTCGATGCGGCCGAGGGATTCGAGGGTGCCGTCGGGCTGGCGTAGGGCGAGGTCGCCGGAGCGGTAGAGGCGGGAGCCGGCGGGGCCGTGGGGGTTGGGGACGAAGCGTTCGGCGGTGAGTTCGGGGCGGTTGAGGTAGCCGCGGGCGACGGCGGGGCCGGTGACGTGGATTTCGCCGGGGACGCCGGTGGGGACGAGGTGTCCGTGGGGGTCGAGGATGTGGATGGCGGTGTCGTCCATCGGGGATCCGACGGGGCTGTGTGCGGTGCGGGTGACGTCGTGGTCGGTGATGCGGTGGTAGGTGGAGTGCACGGTGGTTTCGGTGATGCCGTACATGTTGACCAGTGCGGTGTTCCGGGTGCCGACGCGGTCGGTCCAGGGGCGCAGTTCGGTCATTTCCAGGCGTTCGCCGGCGAAGACGACGGCGCGCAGGCTGAGTTCGTCGATGCGGGGGTCGCCGTCGGTGGCGAGTTGGGTGAGGGTGCGGAACGCGGAGGGGGTCTGGCAGAGGATGGTGGCCTGTTCGGTGACGAGCAGGTCGAGCATCTCGTGGGGGGAGCGGCTGGTGTGGCGGGGGACGATGACGAGGCGGCCGCCGTGGAGGAGGGCTCCCCACATCTCCCAGACGGAGACGTCGAAGGCGTAGGAGTGGAAGAGCGGCCAGACGTCGGTGGGGCCGAAGTGGTAGTTCTCGCGGGTGGCGGTGAACAGGCGGGCGACGTTGGTGTGGGTGAGGCTGACGCCCTTGGGCTGGCCGGTGGAGCCCGAGGTGTAGATGACGTAGATCTGGTTGTCGGGTCGTACGTCGGTGGCCGGGGCGGTGGCCGGGTGGGCGGCGATCTCGTCCTGGTGGGTGTCGAT
>NZ_JBHVWC010000138.1:0-6507 GCF_042882445.1 Kitasatospora sp. NPDC058218
GACCGCAACTACGCCACCAGCGGCTGGAGCAACTTCGACCCGGCGCAACCGCCCAACACCGGAACCAAGGAAATCGCCGCCGCCTCCACCGGCAACACCGTCCACCTGTTCTCCATCGGCGACGACGACATCATCTACGGCGCCGACGGCGACTACAACACCGGAAACTGGACCCGATTCTGGGCCCTCCCCGACAACGCCGACACCAAGCGCATAGCCACCGCAAGCAACTGAGAAGTGCGATGTGAGGCGTCCTTGATCTTCCTGACAGCGAGGGACGCCTGGCTGAGCGGAACGGCCTCACTCGGGCCGCTGACCGGTCAGTTGCTCCCAGCGGTCCCGCGCGGTGTTCAGATCGCGCCGTGCCTGCGGATACGGATATCGGCCTTCAGACGGGCCGTGACCTCGGCCAGCCGCTGTTCGGCGCGCTCGCGTTCACTCGTGTCGGCGATGGCGCGCCGGAGCTCGGTTCCGGCCTGGGGGATGAGGGCCTTGCGCTGATCCTGTGACACACCCTGACCCGGTATCAGCTTGGCGTTTATCGCCGCTGTGCCTTGTGTTCCTTGATCGATTCGGCGCGTTTGACGGTCTTGCCGACGTTGTGGCGTCTGGCCCGGTGCTTGTTCTTCGCGCCGGGAGGCCGTCCCGGCCCTGGTCGGGACGGTTTCGGTGCGGCTGCCGGGCAGGCTGGAGGCTGTCGCACAACTGCTGGACTCCAGCTGTCAAGGGCGGTTCTTGGCCTTCAGGCGGAAGATCTTGTTCATGTTGTGCACGGTGCCGAGAAGCTTGATCTCGGTGTCCACTGCGTCGTGTCCTCGGAGGTGGAGCTGACGCCCGAACCGTTGGAATAGCTGGGCGAAGCCGGGCTCGACCAGAGCACTGCGCCGTTTGTAGAGGCTGCGGCCGGCAGGGGTGGCAAGTCGGGCGGCCATCTCGCGATGGCCAGTGGGTAGGTCGTCGACGGTCGGCGGTTCTGTGCCGTCGGAGTACGAGTCACCGGCCACTGCGACCAGCAGGGGAAGCTCGGCCAGGGCCTCGAAGCTGGCCGTCTAGGCGTATCCGTTGTCGGCGAGCCATGCGCGGACTTCTTCAGTGATCCCGGCGGCCTGGCAGTTGTGCTGGGTGGCCCTCACCATGGGGACCAGGGCCGTCATATCCGCGGGGTTATCCTGCAACTCGACCGCTACTGAACTTGATCGGGTGATGTCGGGCTGTCCGGCTGACAGGCACCGGACGGGCCCGGTAGCTGTTGGTCGTGAGATACGCGCAGGGCGGCGGCTTGACCGACGTCGAGAGGGCCGCGCGCGAGCGGATCTGGTTGTAACGAAGGCGGGTCCTCGGCCGTGACGTGAAGGCGGCCGTGCCATGCTGCTGTTCCTCCAGCACCCCACCCGGTGACAGACGCGGCCCGAATACTCCCTGGCCCGTCCGACCCGTCTCGGCCATGATCCTCACGTGACCACCTACCTCGAGTCCGAGCGCCTGGCCCTCCGTCCTTTCGCCGCCGCCGACGCGGACCTGCTGATCGAGCTTGACAGCGACCCGGCGGTGATGCGCTACCTGACCGGCGGCGCTCCGACCCCGCCAGAGGAGGTCCGCGACCTCGCCATCCCCAGCATCCTCGCCGGCTACCAGCGCTGGGATCATGACCTCGGCCTGTTCGCCGGGCACGAGAAGGACGGCGGCGCGTTCGTCGGCTGGTTCTGCCTGCGTCCCCTGCGCAGCGGCCCGCGGCAGGAGGCCGAACTCGGCTACCGCCTGCGCCAGGCGGCCTGGGGCCGGGGCTACGCCACCGAGGTCTCGCAGGCGCTGCTGGCGAAGGGGTTCGCCGAGCTCGGCATCCGCATGGTCTGGGCCGAGACGATGACCGTGAATCGCCCTTCGCGCAACGTCATGGAGAAGCTCGGGATGACGCTCGCGGAGAACGTCCCCACGCCGGACGACATGATGGCGGTCGAGGGTTCCGAGCACGGGGGTGTGCGGTACGAGATCACGAAGGAGCAGTGGGAGCTGCGGCAGGCGTAGGCGGCGCGAGGCGCGGCGCCCGTGGATGTGAAGTCATCAGCTCGCGCGGCCTTGTCTCGTCATGCCCTATCGGGCATATCCCGGCAGCATCTTGCCGAACTCGCCGCTGAGCTCGTCCCTGCGTGGAAGGCGCAGCAGGAGTCTGCGCTGCGGGAGCGGCGCGGCGGCGACCGCCGCCGCGAGGCCGGTGCCGGCCCGAAGCATCGTCTGGTGTTCGTCGACCGGGACCGCCCGCTAGGCCTACGTCCGCGTCAGCACGGTGGGCTGCGCATCGCCGACGTGGTGAGGGAGACGAGTATGCCGGGATTCGACGAATGTCCTGCAGCGGTGCGTGCACACCTTTACATCTTCCGGCGTGACTACGACGACGCCGCCGATCACTTGGGTGCAGGCTGTCCGTACCCGGCTCCCGTTGCTGACGCTGCGGGTCCGCTACCGGGAGATCTTGGTTCACAAGGTCAGGGCAGATCGGGCCAGGAAGGCCCAGGAGGCCGTGCCTGAGGCGGAGAGGGCGCGGTTGGATGCCCAGGTCCCAGGTCCGTGGTGCCCTGCTGCGCTGGTACTGCGCGAGCACGGTGGCGAGGTGGCGGATGCGGGGAGTGTTGTGGGTGGTTGCGGCGTTCGCGGTGGCGATTGCCACAAGCAGCCCGTGGGTGCGTCGTCCCCCACACCCGACATTGGAGGAGGCGGTCGACTTCGCCGTGAGTGCTGCGGTTCTCCGGCGGGGTGGGACTTCTGGTCGCCCTGATCGTGCCAGTGGCGGGGACGGACCTGCTGTGTCGGCTGTTTCCCGGCCTGAAGCGGGCCGAGGCCGTCATGTCGTTCACGGCAGTCTTCGCTTCGTCCGTCGGCTTCCTGACAGTCGTCGTCAAGGGCCGCCACCGGCTGCTGACACCTCTGCCGGGTGACCCCGTGGCGAGGATCAACGGGCAGTGGGCCGGGATGCTGGCCGCAGGCGTGGTCTCGCTCGTCCTTGGCGGCTACCTCGTGCTCTACACCCGGTCCCGGGCCCAGGTCGCGCGCGGTGTGCCGTCCGTTCGACGGCGTGTGCGTTCAGCTGGCGCGGTTGGTAGCCGATCTCCACGAGAAGCGGCACCGCTGGTTCGCCACCAACGACGTGGCGGGCTGGACGAAGCGGCTGGAGGAGATCGCAGTCGGAGTGGAGCGCGCTGGAATGTACCCGGGCCGCATCCACAACGCCGGTCCCGTAGTGACGGCCGCCCTGCGGTTGGCGAACCTGCGGATCGCCGCCGTGTTCCGCGCCCACAAGCGCGATCTCGCCGAGGCCCACAGCCCGGCCGCGGTCGACGAGGTGACGCACTCGCTCCTGAACGGCCTTCGGGCGCTGCTGGCAGGAGACCGTGCCGCCCTGCTGGCGGGGGCGCCGTCGGACGTCGCCCTGCCGGGCCGCCTCACGCGGTGGATGCCCCGACTGGCACCGGCCGCGGTGTTCGCCGCAGCCGCGGTCCTCCTGCCGATGGTCCCCTTCGTGGCGGACAGCCCAGCGATGGCCACGAGCCTGCGCTGGACCTTCGCCGTGATGGCCGCCGTCTCCCTCGCCACGATCCGCCAAGACGTCGCAGCACAGGTCAACGACGTCTTCGGGCGTGCCGTCCCCTGGGGCAAGTGAAAGTACCCCGTATGCCACCCGCGGCGCCCGCCGGCACGCGGATGCCGGTGTAGCGGGTGGGGTGCCGGCGTCGTGCTGCGCTCCTGCGCGGTCGTGTGCGGGCGGGTTCTGCGGCTCCGGGCCTGGCCGCGCCAGCCCGCTCCGGCTGCTCCGGGCCGGTGGGCAGGCAGCCGGCCCTGTTCCGGCCCGCTCGGCCGCTGTCCGCCGGTCCGTCCCGGCCCCGGCCCGTTGTCCCGGCCGACCGCCCGGTTCACCGAAAGCCTTTGCCGTAGACGGCGGATGGGCCGTCACCGGTGCTGCGGTGACGGCCCATCGCGGGTGGTGCTCATACGGTCGGGCCGACCAGGCCTGTCAGGGCCCGGTGGGCGCGGCGGGCGGTGCGCTCGGCGCGGCTCTTGAGCCGGAGCGCGCGGGCGAGGCGGTGCTTCTCGGCCTCCCGCAGGCGCTCGTCGTTAGTCGCCCGTGCTACCTCGATGTGGTAGGTCATGGTGCTCCCCCTGTTCGCGGGTGGTCCGTCGGCATCACCGCGATGCCGACCCTTCGGGCCACCCTCTGTGCTTCAGACTCTACACCCAAGTACGAGTCCAGGCCTTGTATTTAACGTTCCGTTCAAGAAGTTGCCTTCTGATCGAAGGCTTTGATGTCGGTTGGCTCGCGGATTCCGTTTTGCAGGGATCCGGCGCCCGGATTCCCGCCCAGGCCGTCGCCGCGGTCCTCGTGCTGCACTCTTCGCCCGGTCCCGGGCCGGGCAACCGCCTGCCCGGGCTCCGCGGTGCGCGCACACCAGGGCGCCCTCGAAGTCGGCGAGGACCGGCGCGGCGGCGCTCGGGCGGCCGCAGCCGTGACCCGGCGGCTTGCCAGGCGGTTGCCCATGGTGGACCCCGGCCGAGAATGCGGTGATGGAGCAGAACCTCGGCCCTGTTGTGCGGTGACAGGGCGAAGGTTGCGCTGCTGGTGGCAGCGGCTGGTCGCGTTCAACACGGTCGGGGCGCTGGAACGGGCCGGGCGGTGCTGGGGGCTGGACTGCGGTGGTGCGCGGTAGGAGGACCCCGGCGGAGATGGTGTGTCGTCGGACGGCCCCGGCCGCACGACCGGCGACGACGGACGGCCGTGACCACCCTGCCCGCGCACCTCCGCGCCGGTCCCGGGCGGCTACCGCCGGGCGATGTCGCCCGGTGTCCGCAGTGGTGATGACGGCCGTCAGCGGGATGCGCAGGTGCAGGTGCTCCCACAGGCGCCGGGCCGCCGGTGCGAGCGGCTCGTCGGCCCAGCGCACGGTTTCACGGCGCAGAGCCTGGACGCTCTCGTGCACCAAGGCGGCGTCCACCTGCCGCAGAGGTCTGCGGCGCTGCGGCTCCAGGAGCGTGGCGATCGCCGCAGCGAGGAGGTCGCGCTCGATACGGCCCGCGGCCGGGGGCGGGGCGCCCCGCAGGGCCAGGGGTGTGCGGTGGCCGTCGGCGCCGGCCGCTTCGCGCAGCTGGTCCGGGAGGCCGCCGGGCCGCGGGGCCCCTGCGGCGGGGGCCGCCGTGGGCCCGCCCAACCTTCGACCTGTTCGTCGACCTGGTGGTGGAGCCCGACCTCTCGGCCTGGTCGTGGAAGGACGAGGACGAGTACGCGCAAGGCCGGCGCCCTGGGCCTGGTCGGCGACGACCTCCACGCCCTGGTCGAGCGGGCCCGTCAGCGTGCGCTCGGCCTCCTCCAGGACCGGGCCGGCCCGTTCGCCGACCCCTGGACCGCCTGGTCACCCGACCCGGCCTGGCCGCTGCCGGCCCTGCCCGACGACGAGGACGGCACGGCTCCGTGCTGACCACCCGTCGGCCACCTTGATGGTCTCGCCGCCGGGTCGCTCCGTACCTTGATGGGCCGCCAAGGTATCCGTTCCAACCTTGGCGGCCAGATCACGGCGAGATGACGCATCAGGTCGAAGCATTGGTGAGAGCGGCATCGGTCACCTTGATGCCCGCCTCGCGCCCTCCGGTTTTGACTCGTCTCAACGAAGTTTGACCGGTGTGGGTCTGTCTCATCGGAGTTTGACCACCGGGGTGGGGCGGGTTGTCCTGGACAGGTGCGGATGTCATGATCGCGGGATGGTTCAGGAGACGGTTGTCGAGAAGACCTGGCGGGGGATGCTGGAGAGGCATCCCACGGCGAGGCGAGGGGAGCCCGCGGTCATAGAGGCCGCTTACGCCGAACCGCGATTGCGGGCCTTGTTCCCGTTTCCGAGCCACGGGGCCCTCAGCTTCCACCGGAACACGCACTTCCCGTGGAGCAACGACCTGCCGTTCATCGTGGGCGACGCGCAATCGTGCATTGTGTATGCGCCGCTGGGCGTGTCGGAGCGTGTCCTGGGCGAGTCACTCACACCGCATGAGGCGGCTGCGTTGGTAGTGGCCCACCTTCCCCCTGACTGCGGACCAGCCTTCGACGGGCCCTGGCCCCCACCGGAGAGCTCCACCGACTGAGCCGCGCCGGTCAAACCTCGCTGAGAACGGTCAAACTTCGTTGAGACAGGTCAGGTTTGTTCTGTGCGGGCGGAGCGAAGTGATCAACCCTGTGATAACGCCGGGGCACCTTGATGGCCCGGCGGCCGTCCCGGCCGGGCTTCCGTGATGCCCGCCCCGGCGGTCCGGGGCTGGCATCAAGGTGTGGGTGGTGGTGTCGGTCAGGGCTTGGTGCCGGTGAGCTTCCACCAGGGCGCGGGGCCGTCGTCCAGGTCGGCGATCGGCCACCAGAGGTCGGCGCCCGCGTCGTCGGCTTCTAGTGCCGTATCAGGCAACGTTCGCCCCGCGTTCTTGCCGGTCGAGTGCGGCGCGCGCGGGGCACGTAGTCTCGCGGGATGCATTCTCACCTGA
>NZ_JBHVWC010000139.1:0-6228 GCF_042882445.1 Kitasatospora sp. NPDC058218
ATGGCCTTCGGCGCGGTCCTGCAGTTCGGGTCCTCGCAGCTGACCTTCGAGGCGCAGGAGGCGCTCGGCGGCACGCTGTCGATCGTCTCGGTCGCCCTGGTCACCTGGATGGTGTTCTGGATGCGGCGCACCGCCCGGCATCTGAAGGCGGAGCTGCACGGCAGGCTGGACGCGGCCGTGGCGATGGGCACCTTCGCGCTGGTGGTCACCTCGTTCCTGGCGGTGGGCCGGGAGGGGTTGGAGACGGCGTTGTTCATCTGGTCGGCGGTGCAGGCCACGGACGACGGCTACAACCCGGTCATCGGGGCGGCGTTGGGGCTGGCGACGTCGGTGGTGCTGGGCTGGTTGTTCTACCGGGGCGCGCTCAGGATCAATCTGGCGAGGTTCTTCACCTGGACCGGTGCGATGCTGGTCGTCGTCGCGGCCGGTGTGCTCGCGTACGGGGTGCATGATCTCCAGGAGGCCGGCTGGTTGGGCGGTCTGCACACGCTGGCCTTCGACATCAGCAGCACCGTCCCCAAGGACAGCTGGTACGGCACCTTGCTCAAGGGTGTGTTCAACTTCCAGCCCGACCCGACGGTGCTCCAGCTGGTCGTCTGGGCGCTGTATCTGATCCCGACGCTGGCGGTGTTCTTCGGCCTCGTCGGCGCCAAGCCCGTCGCGCCGCAGGCCGGCTCCGCGAAGACGACCGCCTGACCCACGGCCCCGCCCACCACGGCACTCCACCGCCCCGCCCGGCACCCACCGGACGGGGCGGTTCGGCATTTCCGGGGGCTTTGCGCCGCCGATCGGCTACCGGAAGGGGCCGTAGGTGAACAGGAAGACGATGAAGACGGCGAGACCGATCGCCGTCATGACCCAGCGTGCCACCGGGATCTCCTGGCGCGGGTACTCCGCTTCGTGCTCCTGCCCGAGGTGCCGCTCGGCCTTGCCCCGCGCCCCGGCCACCGACCACTTGCTGTAGCCGCAGGTGTCGCAGACGACCCGCACGGAGTTGGGCCGGCGGGAGACGATCCGTACGACGTGCTGGTGCCCGTCCGGATCCTCGCCCGTCACTCTGCTGTGCTCCATGGCCCGCCCCCTCCGGCATCCGCGCTTCGTACCGGAACATCGTGCCACGCGGTACCGACAACGGGATCCGGCCGGGCGTGAGGCAGGTCACACCGCAACGGCGGTCCGAGGGTGCAACTGGACGGGCGCCGCCGTCGTACTGACGGGTGGACGGCCCGGCCGCGCGCCGGGCTCCGCGGGCCCGGCGGGATCCACCGGGCCCGCCCCGGACGGACGGAGTGCGGATGGACGCGGACGTGGTGGTGGTGGGCGCCGGCCCGGTGGGCCTGAGCGCAGCTCTCCTGCTCGCCCGCGCGGGGCTCTCGGTGGTGGTGCTGGAGCGCCGGCCGGGGCCGGTCACCGAGTCGCGCGCGACGGACCTGCACGCGCGGACGCTGGAGGCGCTGGCCCCGAGCGGTCTGGCGGAGTCGCTGCTGCCGCTCGGTCGCCGGGTGGAGGCGGTGGAGCTGTGGGCGCAGCGGCGACGGCTGGGCGGGTTCGGTACCGCAGGCCTGCGCACGCCCTATCCGTACATCCTCACCGTGCCGCAGTGCAGCACCGAGGGCCTGCTCGCGGAGCGGGCCGCGCAGCAGGGCGTGCGGGTGCACCGGTCGACGCCCGTGCGGTCGATGGCGGAGGACGCCGACGGGGTCACCGTCCGGCCCGAGGGGCTGGACCCGGTGCGGGCCCGCTGGGTGGTGGCCGCGGACGGCGCCGCCAGCACGCTGCGGGCGCTCACCGGGACGGCGTTCCGGGGGCGGACGTACCCGGGTGGGTGGCAGCTGGCCGACCTGCGGGTGACGGATCCTTCGCTGGACCCCGCCCGGGTCCACATGGTCGGCGGGCCGCGCGGCCTGCTCGTCGTGCTGCCGATGCACCTCGACGGCTGGGTCCGCGTGGTGCTGCACCGTCCTGCCGTGGGGCGGGCGGCCGACGGTCCCGACGGCCCCGGCGCCGAGAGTACCGACGGTCCGGCCGCCCTGGTGGCCGAGGCGGCCGTCCGGGGGTGGACGGCGGCCGTCCACGAATGCCGCTGGACGAGCACCTTCCGCACCCATCGACGGCTCGCCGCGCGCGGGGGTCCGCGGCGGATCCTGCTGATCGGCGACGCCGCACACGTCTGCAGCCCGATCGGCGGACAGGGCCTCAACCTCGGTCTGCGCGATGCGGTTTCGCTCGCCGCCGTACTGCCCGGGGCGACCGCGCGGCGCGGCGCCGGTCCGGCCGCCGAGCCCCTCGCGGCCTGGCGGCGGGCTCGCCGCGCGGAGGCGGTGGGCGTCCTCGCCCGCACCGATCTCGCGACCCGTGCCTGGACGGTGCGCTCCGGTCCCGCCCGCGCCGCCCGGGACGGCGTCCTGCGCGCGGTCCTCGCCACCTCGGCGGGCCGGCGCCTGCTCGCCGAGTCCGTCGCCGGCCCGTACGGCGTGCGTTCCTGAGGCCTGGCCCACCCGCCCTGCGCTCCCCGCGCCCCGCCCCTGAGCCCGGCGCGCGGGCCGCACCCCGGTGCGCTGGCGGTGCGGCGCCCTGCCGCGCGCGGCGCCGCGTAGCGCCGTGCAGCACACCTCGGCGCCGTGCAGCGCCCCGCTCCGAGCTGACCACCGGTCAAAAAGTTCACCTCCAGGGTCTACCCGCGTAAACCCCTGTCGCGCCATGCTGGTTGCCAGCCCGGGCCGCTCCGCCCGGGGGCTTCCGCCTGCCCTCACAACGATTCTGGAGTCCCCGTATGCCTGCGATACGCACGCTGCACCGCGCCCTGCCGGCCGCCCTCGGCGCCCTGCTGCTCGCCCTCACCGCCCTGCTGGCCGGCGCCGGTAGCGCTCAGGCCGCCCTGCCCACCCCGGTCTCCGCCGCGACGGCCCGCTCGTACCTGGCCTCCCTCCCGGCGACCGCGGAGTCCCACGACGACACCTACGACCGGACGCTGTTCCCGCACTGGATCACCATCTCCGGCACCTGCAACACCCGTGAGACGGTCCTCAAGCGCGACGGCAGCGGCGTGGTCACCGACTCCGCCTGTGCCTCCGTCAGCGGCAACTGGACCTCGGTCTACGACAACGTGACGACCACCAACGCCTCGTCCTTCGACATCGACCACCTGGTGCCGCTGGCCGAGGCCTGGCGTTCCGGCGCCTGGGCGTGGACCACGGACCAGCGCAAGGCCTTCGCCAACGACCTGACCCGCCCGCAGCTGATCGCCGTCTCCGCGAGCTCCAACCGCTCCAAGGGCGACCAGGACCCGGCCCACTGGCTGCCGCAGACCTCCTACCGCTGCACCTACGCCCGCGCCTGGGTGCAGGTGAAGTACTTCTACGGCCTGACCGTGGACAGCGCCGAGAAGAGCACGCTCACCTCGATCCTCAACGGCTGCTGACGAATCGTATCTGCGCGAAAAGCGCCGCCCGCCGGGACGTTCCCGGCGGGCGGCGCTCTCGGTTCTGCGCGGTGGGGCGGGTGGCTAAGCGCTCTTGATCGCGCCCAGGATGTCCGTCCGGGCGGCCCGGCCGGCCGGCCAGACGGCGGCGAGCAGACCGATCAGGGCGGCGGCGACCAGGAAGCCCAGGATCTGGACCGGCGGCAGCACGGTGGTGATGTTCTTGAAGGAGTCCGCCATCGTGCGGTTGCCCGCCCAGGCGGTGACGATGCCGAGCAGGACCCCGACCACGCCGCCGAACAGCGCGATCATCAGCGACTCCAGCCGGACCATCCGGCCGACGCCGCGCCGGTCCAGGCCGATCGCCCGCAGCATGCCGATCTCCCGGCGGCGTTCGAACACCGACATCGCCATGGTGTTGACGACACCCAGGACCGCGATCACCACGGACATGCCCAGCAGGCCGTACATGATGTTCAGCACGGCGGTGACCATCTGGCGGTTCTCCGCCTTGATGTCCTTCTCGCCCTTGACGGCGATCAGCGGGTTGCCGCCGGTGGCGTCGCGCAGGGCCTGCTTCAGCTTGGCGTCGGCGCCGTCGGCACCCTTGACCAGGACCTTCTCCAGCCCGGTGCCGGGCGCGGCGTGCGGGCCGACCACGGAGTCCGGGGCGATCAGGCCGGCCAGCGTGGTGGTGGACTCCAACACGCCGCCGACGGCCAGCGAGCCCTTGACGCCGTCCGGGTAGGTGACGGCCAGGGTGTCGCCGACCTTGAGGCCCAGGCGCTCGGCGTAGCCGGAGCTGACCAGCACCTTGCCCTGCTTGAGCGCGTCCGCGCTGCCCGACGTCACCGTGATGGTGGCCAGCCGGTCGATGGTCGTGGCGTCCACGCCGGTGACGTACTCGGTGTCGCCGTCGGCGCCGTGCTCGACCGGGACGGTGCGCATGACGCTCATCGCGCTGACCCCGGGCGTCCGGGCGACCTGGGTGGCGACCTCGGGCGAGAGCATCGAGTAGTTCTGCATGGCGACGGTGTAGTCGGCCTTCATGTCGCTCGCGGTGGCCTCGTCCACGGCCTTGTTCACCGAGGCGCCGACCACGGTCAGCGCGGTGATCAGGGTGACGCCGATGGTGAGCGCCGACGCGGTGGCCGCGGTGCGGCGCGGGTTGCGGACGGCGTTCTCCCGGGCCAGCACGCCGGGCGTGCCGTACAGCTTGCGCAGCAGCGGGGCGAACAGGGCGATCAGCGGCCGGGCCAGCAGCGGCGTCAGCACGAAGACGCCGATAAGCAGCGTGCCGGCGCCGAGGCCGACCAGCTTGCCCTCCTTGGCGGTGGATCCGGCCAGCAGGGCGCCGACGCCGGCCGCGGTGAACAGCAGGCCGATCGCGTTGCGCACCCGCAGGCTCTTCTGCGAGGCGGGCTGTTCGACCGAGCTCATCGCCGCGACCGGGGCGATCCGGGCGGCCCGCACGGCCGGAAGCCAGGCGGCCAGCACGGTCACCACGACGCCGATGCCGACCGTGGCGATCACCGTGGACGGGGCGATCACCAGCGGGCCGTCCGGCAGGTTGGCCTCCATCGGGCCGTTCAGCAGCGAGCGCAGGCCGGTGGCGATGCCGATGCCGGCGAGCAGGCCGGCCACCGAGGCGGTCAGGCCGACCAGCATCGCCTCGACCAGCACGGACAGCACGATCTGCTTGCGGCGCGCGCCGACGGCGCGCAGCAGGGCGAGTTCCTTGGTGCGCTGGGCGACCAGCATGGTGAAGGTGTTGGCGATGATGAAGATGCCGACGAAGAGCGCGATCGCGGCGAAGGCGAGCAGCGCGGTGCTCAGGCCCTTGGTGCCCTGTTCGATCATCCGGTCCTGCTCGTCGGCGAGTTGGCGGCCGGTCTTCGCCTCGATCGGGCTGTCGCCCTGCGGGAGGGCCTGCTTGACGGCGGCGAGCAGCGCGGTGTCGTCGGCGCCGGGCCCGCCCTTGACGTCGATCTCGCCGAACCGGCCCGGGCTCAGGTAGAGCTGCTGGGCGGTCGGGGTGTCGAAGGCGGCGAGCGAGCCGCCGGAGGCGACGCGCGGGTCGTTGGTCCGCAGGGTGCCGGTGAGCTTCAGCTCCATCACCGGGCCGTTGACGGCGACGCGGACGGTGTCGCCGACCTTGTAGCCGCCCTTCTCGGCGGTCCTGGCGTCCAGCGCGATCTCGCCCGAGCCGCGCGGGCCGCGGCCGTCGACGAGCGGGTAGCGCGGGTCGGTGCCGTCGGCGCCGGGCACGTAGTTGGTGCCGGTGGTGGAGAAGCCGTCGCCGATCAGCGCGCCCTTGCGGTCGGCGATGCCGGCGAAGCCGGTGACCACGCCGCGGGCCTCGGTGGCGCCCGGCAGCGCCGCGACCGCCTTGCGCGTGTCCTCGGTCAGGGTGGGCCCGGCGGTGCCCCTGCCACCGAGGTCGTACCCCTTGCCGACGGCGTCGCGGTCGCTGATGGTGACGGCGATGTCGGTGTAGCTCCTGGCGCTCTGGGACTTGAGCGCGTTGCCGAGGGTGTCGGTGAAGACGAGGGTGCCGGCCACGAAGGCGGTGCCGAGCATGACGGCGAGGACCGTCATCAGCAGTCGGGCCTTGTGGGCCAGCACGTTGCGCAGTGCGGTGCGGTACATGAGGGAGTGTCAGTCCTGAGGGTCTGGGGTGATGTCGGCCTACGCGGGGACCGGACCTAGTTGGTGCGGCCCTTGGCGTCGAAGCGGCGCATGCGGTCCAGGACGGTGTCGGCGGTGGGGTTGGCGAGTTCGTCGACGATGCGGCCGTCGGCGAGGAA
>NZ_JBHVWC010000140.1:0-5814 GCF_042882445.1 Kitasatospora sp. NPDC058218
ATGACGGCTTCGGTGCGCAGGGGGTTGATCTCGGAGACGGCGCCGACGAGCGTGGTCTTGCCGACACCGAAGCCGCCGGCGACGACGATCTTCGCCGACGTCGTGGCACGGGTGGCTCCGTTAGAGCTTGCGAAGTCCACTGAGGACCCTTTCGAGCAGCGTGACGTCGGGCGTTCCGCCCGACTCGCCCGCGGCGGCGGGCTGGTGGATGGCGACGAGGCCGGCCTCGGCAAGGTCGGCGACGAGGATGCGGGCGACACCGAGCGGCACGCCGGCGAGTGCGGAGATCTCCGCGATGGACTTGACCTCACGGCAGAGGTTCACGATCCGGGCGTGCTCGGGCAGCAGGCCGCCGGTCCGCTCGGCGGAGCTCGTGGTCGAGATCAGCGCCTCGATGGCGAGCTGGTACCGGGGCCGGGTGCGGCCTCCGGTCATCGCGTACGGGCGGACCAGCGGCTGCTGCTCGTAGCCGTCGGACTGCTGCCCGCCGTAGCCGCTGCCGTACCCGCTGCCGTACGAGCCGGCGGGTGTCGAAGGCGGGGTCATGGGTCCTCCTTGTGCTGCAGCCTTGGGCAGCCGGTTCCAGCTGGGGCGATGCCAGCTGAGGCGAAATCAGCTGCCTGAGGGTAGCTGAGGGTGAGGCGCCGGGCCTGGTCGGGTCAGGCCCGGCGGGGAGGTGGGACGGGTGAGGTCGCCGCTCAGGGCACTCAGTGCAGGAGACTGCCCTGGAGTTCTGCGCGGAGTGCGGGGGTGAGGACGGCGCCGGCGCGGTCGACGAGCAGCGCCATTTCGTAGCCGACGAGACCGATGTCGGAGTCGGGGGACGCCAGCACGGCGAGGGAGGAGCCGTCACTGACGGCCATCAGGAACAGGAAGCCCCGCTCCATCTCGACGACGGTCTGGTTGACCTCGCCGCCCTCGAAGATCCGGCTGGCGCCGGAGGTGAGGGAGGTGAGGCCGGAGGCGACGGCGGCGAGCTGGTCGGCGCGGTCGCGGGGGAAACCTTCGGACATGCACAGCAGGAGGCCGTCGGCGGAGACCACCACCGTGTGCGACACCCCGGGGGTGTTGTCCACGAAATTGGTGATCAGCCAGTTCAGGTTCTGTGCGGCCTGGCTCATCTGATTCAACTCAACGCTCCTGATGATCTGCGCCGTTGCCGTCGGTCCGGCCCCCGAAACTATCGAATCCGGGCTGCGGGGCACCGTGCTGGTTGCCCTGGCCGCCCTGGTTGCCCTGGCCCGCCGCCTGCTCGGCGCCGACCCGGCGGCCCTGCTGGATGCCGCGGCGCAGGTTGGTGAGCCGGCCGCGCACCTCCTCCGGCGCACGGGACACCTGAGGACCGGTCAGCGGCGATGCCTCGGCGGTGCCGGAGACCAGGTTGGCCTGCGGGGTCCGCCGGGGGAGACCGGACATGGTGACGCCACTGGTCGAGGGCTCCCGGACCTGCTCGGCCCGGCGCCAGCGCTCGTCGTTCGCGGACGGGCGCCACGGGGCGTCGCCCGGTCCGCCCGGTCCGCCCTGCGGAGCCTGCTGCGGCTGGCCCTGCTGGGGAGCCTGCTGCTGGGCCTGCTGGGCCTGCTGAGCGTGCTGGGCCTGCTGCTGGGGAGCCTGCTGCGGCTGACCCTGCTCCTGGAGGCCGGGCGCGCTGGTCCCGGGGCGGCGCGGCTGGTACTGCCGGGCCCGGGCCGCCTGGGCGGCCTCGGCCTGCCGGCCGTCCTCGCGCTGCCAGGTCTGCTCGACCGTCTCGAAGATCGGCGTACCGCCCTGCGGGCCGCCGTCGGACGGGCCGGTCGGCAGCGCCATCGGCTCCTGGCGGACCGGCTCGGGCCGGGGCTGTTCCTGGCGGACCGGCTCCGGACGCGCCGGGGTCGGCACGTTCGGCAGCACCGGCTCGACCAGACCGAGGCCGAGCGGGTCACGCGGGTCGATCTCGCTCGCCTCGAAGCGCGGCCGCGCGAACTGCGCGGTGCTCTCCATCGACGAGGGCTCGGCCGGCGGCAGCGGCTGGGCCTGCTGCTGCGGCGGCAGCTGCGGCTGGCGCTCGCGCTGCGGTGCGTCCGGGCCGGGGCGCTGCGGACGGCGCGGCCCCTGCGGGCCCTGCGGTCCCTGGCCACCCGGGCCCTGCGGGGCCTGGCCCGGCTGGCGACGCTGCGGCAGCCCCTCCTGCGGGCGGTTGCCCGGGCGGTTGCCCGGGCGGGCGCCCTGCGGCGCGCCCGGACGGCCCGACTGGTCGGCCCAGCCGTGCTGCGGCTGCTCGCCGGTCCGGGGGCCCGGACCGCCGTCGAGGTCCGCGCCGGGGCGCGGCCGCTCCTGGGCGGGGCGCCGGCCGTCGGCGGGTCGGCCCTGGCCGGGCTGACCCGGACCGGCCTGTCCCTGGCCGGGCTGCGGTGCACCGGGCTGCTGCTGGCCGCGGCGCGGCAGCCCACCGGGGCCGCCCTGCGGCGGGGCCTGCCGGCCCGGTCCGCGCTGCGGCAGGCCGCCCTGCGGGTTCTGACGGGCCTGCTGGCCCTGGGGACCCTGCGGGGCCTGCGGAGCCTGGGGGTTCTGCTGGCCCCCCTGCGGGCCCTGCGGCGCGGTCTCGCGCAGGGACTGGCCGACCTGGCGGGTCGGCAGGCCGCCGCCGGCACGTCCACCCGGACCGCCCTGGCCGCCCGGAGCACCGGGACCGCCCTGACCGAGCTGCGGACGGCCCTGCGGGGCACCGCCCGCCGGGCCCTGCCCGAGCGCGGCCGGGCCGCCGTTCGGCCCACCGTTCGGTCCACCGGGCACCTGGCGCTGCTGACGCGGCGTCGGGGCGACCCCGCGCTGCTGCTTGGCCTGCGCCGAACCGGGCCGGGCCGGGCCGCGGCGGTCGGCGGAGTTGGTGACGTCCACCGGGAGCATGACCAGTGCGGTGGTGCCACCGGAGTCGCTGGGGCGCAGCTGGATGCGGATGCCGTGTCGCAGGGACAGGCGGCCGACCACGAAGAGGCCCATCCGGCGGGAGACGGAGACGTCCACCGTCGGCGGGTTCGCCAGGCGCTCGTTGATGTCGGCCAGGTCGTCGGGGCTGAGGCCGATGCCGGTGTCGTGGATCTCGACCAGCACCCGGCCGTCCGGCAGGGCGTGGCCGGTGACCCGGACGCGGGTCTGCGGGCTGGAGAACGACGTGGCGTTCTCCAGCAGCTCGGCGAGCAGGTGGACGAGGTCGTTGACGACGCGGCCGGCGACCTCGGCCGACGGCACGGTGGCGAGCTCGATGCGCTCGTACTGCTCCACCTCGGAGGCCGCTGCGCGGAGCACGTCGACCAGCGGGACGGGGCGGGTCCAGCGGCGGCCCGGGTCCTCACCGGCGAGGACGAGGAGGTTTTCGCCGTTGCGGCGCATACGGGTCGCGAGGTGGTCCAGCTTGAAGAGGTTGGCCAGCTGGTCCGGGTCCGCCTCGCGGCTCTCCAGCTCGGAGATGAGCGACAGCTGGCGCTGGATGAGGCCCTGGCTGCGGCGCGAGAGGTTGGTGAACATCGCGTTGATGTTGCCGCGCAGGAGGGCCTGCTCGGCGGCGAGGCGGACGGCCTCGCTGTGCACCATGTCGAAGGCGTGCGCCACGTGGCCGATCTCGTCCGCGGAGTCGACGCCGACGGGTTCGACGGTGACGTCGACGTCGTGCGGGTCGCTCTCGGAGAGGGTCTTGACCAGCTCGGGCAGCCGCCGCTCGGCGACGTCCTCGGCCGCGGCCTGCAGACGGGTCAGCGAGCGCACCATCGAGCGGGCGATCAGACCGGCGCCACCGAGGGCGACGAGCAGCACCAGCGCGACGGCGGCACCGATGATCAGGGCCTCGGTGTCGGCGGCGGACTGCAGCTCCTGGGCCTTGCCGTCGAGGTCCTCGATCAGCTTCGACTCGATCCGCCGCTCGGCGGTGATCTTGGCGGTGGCCTGCTCGTACCAGTCCTTGAAGCTGACCGGCTCGGTCTGGTGGATACCGCTCTGCTGGAGCACCGAGCGCGCGTACCGGTCGGCGGCGGCGACCACCGAGTTGTAGCTGAGCTGGCCGCGCAGGTTGTCCAGGTCGTGCGAGGTGTAGATGTTGTTGAAGCTGGTGAGCGCGTTGTCGTAGGAGGCGCGCAGCCGGATGCCGAAGGACTCGTCGCTCAGGCTGAGGTCGGGGGCCTTGGGGTTGGCGAGCGCCGCGCTGATCAGGGCGCGCTGCTGCGAGGTGGCGTTCTTGGCCAGCGAGAACTGCTGGAGGGCGCGGGTGGCGCGGACCAGGTCGCGGTTGTTGGACGCGAGCGCGATGTCCTGGGTGATCGACAGCAGGTCTCGGATGATCACGTCGTAGGCCGTGATCGTCGACTGGATGTTCTGGTTGTTCTGGTACGGGGTGTTGCGCGCGTCCGAGATCGAGTTCAGGTCCTTGCGGATCTGGAACAGCAGCGCCTTGCCGCCGGAGAGCTCCAGGTTCTCGAACTTGTCCGAGGACGCGGTGAAGGTCCGGCTCAGGTCGTCGGTGATCTTGCGGGCGTTGACGATGTCGTCGTCGAGCGGCGCGTTCGGCTTGTCGGTGATCGGGCCGGCGCTGATGTCCCGCTCGGTCTGCAGGGCGTCGGCGAGGTTGGTCGCCTTCTTGGCCAGATCCGAGAGGTTGGCCATCTGGGCGAGCTGCTGCGAGGTCTCGAGCGAGGTCTGGATGCGCAGACCACCGAGGACGAGCGCGACGAGGACCGGGAGCGCGAGCAGGGCGATCAGGCGGGTACGGATCCGCCAGTTGCGCATCGCCAGCCGGCTCATGCCCTTGGCCCGTCGGCGGGTCAGCGTCTTGCGGAGCTTGCCCCGGGCGGAACTCCGGTCCTGTTCGCCGTCGTCCTCCGGGCGGCCGACCGCCTCGGGTGCCGGCTCGGCGGGGCCGCCGGGCACCGCCGCCTGCTGGGGTGGTGCCACGGGCTCACGCGACTCCGGGTCACCCGCGGCGCCGCTACCCCTTTTGAAACGTCCCTGCACTGGCGTCGCAACCTCTGGACCGGGCGTCCCGCCGCGTTGCCGCGGCCTGGACGGTGTGGAGTTTCCATCCGCACCCCGGCCGGTCCGGGAGAGCGGGCACCGGGGTGGACTGCTCCCTACCCACGGTCCGTGGCATTCCAGCACAGCCGGGGAATCCCAACAAGGGCCGCCAGGGCGAGTGGGGCGACACTACCGACCGCGCGCGCGATTTCACTGACTGTGCGGTAACCGGACCGGAATACCGCCTTTTTCGGACACTCGCCGGATACATGCCAAGGGCGCCGGAGATCAACAAGAGCCACAGAGCTCCCCGAATGACCGTTCTGCCCTTTATGTCGGCAAAACTTGATGAAGCGATATGTCGGATATCGGAGAATTGCTCTTCAATTTGTGAGCAAAATCACAGCACAATGTGTAGCTTTGGTCACGGTGCCTGTGGAAAGAGATCCGTAACCTTGCGGTATCCGGCGCACGGCCTCGATCAGCCTGCCCAGAATCTCCCCGAACCACTCAGGCCGGCGCCGCTCCATGCCGATGCGCCGGCCGCGACCCCGAGGTGCTGACGCGATGTCCCAGGCGAACAAGGCCGCCACGAGCTCCACGTCCTCCAGCCCTTCCACGGCGAACCCGCGCCGGACGACGCTGGCCTCGGTCGAGGACTTCAGCACGATCCCGGGCGCCCGCCGGTCGGAGGACGTGGTGACCTACGCCACCGAGCTGCCCACCAACACGGCCAACCCGCGCCGCACCCAGCTGATGGTCGCCCCGGTCGCCACCCCGCGGGCCTGACCGCCCGCGCGCTGCAGAGGGCGCCGTGGTCGCACCGTTGGTGCG
>NZ_JBHVWC010000141.1:0-5809 GCF_042882445.1 Kitasatospora sp. NPDC058218
GGACCGAGGGGTCCGGGCCTTCCCCCGTGGCGTCGGTCCGGGCCTTCCCCCGTGCAGCCGGGCGCCGGGCCGACGTGCGGGCCGGCGCCCGGCCCGACGCGCGACCGTTACGGCGCGGTGTACCGCCCGGCCGGGCGCGGCAGGCCGTAGTGCTCGCGCAGGGTGTTCCCGGTGTAGCCCTCGCGGAACAGGCCGCGTGCCCGCAGGATCGGGACCACCTGCTCGACGAAGTCGTCCAGGCCGCCGGGCAGGACGGGCGGCATGATGTTGAAGCCGTCGGCGGCGCCCTGAGTGAACCAGGTCTCGATGTGGTCGGCGAGTTGCTCGGGGGTGCCGACCACGACCTGGTGGCCACGGCCGCCGCCGAGCCGTCCGACGAGTTGGCGCAGGGTCAGCCGGTCGCGCTCGGCGAGGTCGCGGATCAGCTCGAAGCGGCTCTTGGCACCGTTGATCCGGGTGACCGGCGGCAGCGGCGGCAGCGGTTCGTCCAGCGGGTGGTCGGTGAGGTCGACGCCGAGAACCGTGGAGAGCACGCCGACCGCGCGGGCCGGGTTGATCAGCGCGTCCAGTTCCTCGTCCAGGGCACGTGCCTCCGCCTCGGTGGAGCCGAGGACGGGGACGACGCCGGGCAGGATCTTCACCCGGGCCGGGTCGCGGCCGGCCTCGGCGGTCCGTCGCTTGAGGTCGCCGTAGAAGGCCTGCCCCTCGGCCAGCGTCTGCTGCGCGGTGAACACCGCCTCCGCCCAACGGGCCGCGAAGGCCTTGCCGTCGTCGGAGGATCCGGCCTGCACGAGCAGCGGGTGGCCCTGCGGGCTGCGCGGGATGTTCAGCGGCCCGCGCACCTGGAAGTGCTTTCCGACGTGGTCGATGTCGTGCACCCGGTCCGGGGCGGCGAAGGCCCCGTTCGCACGGTCGAGCAACAGCGCGTCGTCCTCCCAGCTGTCCCACAGGGCGGTGACCACGTCGAGGAACTCGGCGGCCCGCTCATACCGGACGGCATGGTCCTGGTTGGCGCTGCGGCCGAAGTTCTGGGCGGCGCGGTCGCCGGCCGAGGTGACGATGTTCCAGCCGGCCCGCCCGTGGCTGATGTGGTCCAGTGAGGCGAACTGCCGGGCCAGGTTGTAGGGCTCGGAGAAGCCGGTGGAGACGGTGCCGATCAGGCCGATCCTCGTGGTCACCGCGGCCAGCGCGGTGAGCAGGGTGAACGGTTCGAAGTGGCTGATCAGGCCCCATCCCCCGTCGGAGCGGGCCTCGACGCCGTCGGCGAGGAACACCGAGTCGAAGGCGGCCGCCTCGGCCGTCCGGGCGAGCCTCTGGAAGTGCGCGACGTCACCTGCGGCGGACGGGTCGGTGCGGGGGTGGCGCCAGGCGGCCTCGTGGTGGCCGACTCCCATCAGGAAGAGGTTGAAGTGGAGTTGGCGATCGGCGGGACTTTCGGGCATGGCGGAACGCTCCGGGGCTCGGCAGGCGGGAGAAAGGGGATTTACCCGATTCTCCGACCCGCCGTCCGGCCGTTCAACGATTCGCCTGGCGGTGGAATTAATGCGCCGTTGACGAGGGCTCAACGCATCGCCCGGGCGGTCGAGCTCCCGGCCGTCCGCAGCTCCATCGGCCGCTGGTAGACGCTGTCGAGCACCCCGGCGCAGGCCGCGACCGCCAGCACGTCGACGCCGAAGGCAGTGGCGGTGACCAGCTGCTCGGGTGCGGCGTTGGAGTGCAGGCGGATCTGTTCGGCCAGGTACGGGTGCAGGCAGGGCGCCACCGACAGCCCCGCCTCACTGACCACCAGGACCTCGGGGTTGAGGACGTCCAGCAGCAGGCCGGCGGCGGGCGCGACGAGCCGGAGCCGCTCCTCGAAGAGGCGGATCGCGGCGCGGTTCCCGGCGCCGGCCAGGTCCAGCAGCAGGCCGAAGTCGGGTTCGGGGACCAGGCCGAGGGCGTGGGCCCGGCGGGCCAGGGTCCGATCCGCGACGGCGGCCTGGAGGCAGCCCGTCCGTCCGCAGGAGCAGGGCTCGGTGGAGGCGGGTACGGCGAGGTGGCCGATGTCGCCCGCGCGGGACCGCCTCCCGCGCAGCACGCTGCCGCCGGTGGCGATGGCCGCGTCGACGACGTTGCCGACGAACAGCTGGACCAGTTCGGTGGCCGTGCGGCCGGCGCCGAACAGCAGCTCCGCCTGGGCCAGCGCCCGGGCGTGGCTGTCGACGTGCACGGGCAGCCGGGTGGCGTCGGCCAGAACGTCGCGGACGGGGACGTCGTGCCAGCCGAGCGGGCCGTGGGAGACGACGCGGCCGGTCTCGGAGTCCACCCAGCCGCCGGTGACCACCCCGAGGCCGAGCACCGAGTGGCCGGTGGCCCGGCGGCCCAGGAAACCCGGTAGGTACGCCCTGATGGTGCCCAGGACCGCAGCGGCGTCGCCACGCCGGGGCAGGCGTTCGTGGGCGACCACCCGTCCCCGCAGGTCCAGCAGGGCGAAGGTGATCCACGGCACCCCGATGTGCACCCCGCAGGCGAGGTGGTGACGGGTGTCGATGTCCAGCGGCAGCTGCGGGCGCCCCGCCCTGGGCGGACCGTCCGGCGGTGGCAGGACGCGCAGCAGCCCGAGTCCGGTGAGGTCGGCGCTGTGGCGGGAGACGGCAGCCGGGCTGAGGCCGGTGGCCCGGCCGACGGCGCTGCGGGTCAGCGGGCCGCCGGTCAGTACCGCGCGCAGCACCGCCCCGGCCCCGCCGCCCTCGGTGGGCGACGCGGTCCTGCCGTGCGTGGGCGGGGCGACCAGGGAGAGCATGCGGTCGATGCTCCCAGCAGCGTGTTGCACGGGCGTGGCGCGAGCGTGAAGCAGCCCCGCCCGGTGCCCGACCAGACCGGCCCGCCTACCTCGCGGACCGCTTCCGCTGGGCGGCGATCACGTCCCGGTACCAGGCGTAGGACGCCTTCGGCGTCCGCTTCTGCGTCTCGAAGTCGACGTGCACCAGGCCGAACCTTTGATGGAACCCCTCCGCCCACTCCAGGTTGTCCATCAGGGACCAGGTGAAGTAGCCGCGGACGTCGACGCCTTGGACGACGGCCTCGGCGAGGGCGTCGAGGTGGCCGGCGAGGTAGTCGATGCGGGGCTGGTCGTCGAGGGTCGCGGTCGTGGAGCAGCCGTTCTCGGTGATGGTGACGGGTGGGAGGGCGGTGCCGTAGCGGTCGCGGAGGCCGGTGAGGAGTTCGCGGAGGCCGTCGGGGACGACGGGCCAGTCGAAGGCGGTGCGCGGGACGCCCTCGATGGGGGCCTCGGCGAAGGGGAGGCCGGGGTCGGTGGGGGCGGCGATGCGGGTGGGGTTGTAGTAGTTGACGCCGAGGCCGTCGAGCGGGGTGGCGGAGATGAGCTTGAGGTCGCCGTCGTGGACGCAGCCGCCGAGGTCGGGGGCGACGCCGTAGGCGGAGAGGTCGGGGTAGCGGCCAAGGAGCAGCGGGTCGGTGAACAGGCGGTTGTGGAGGGCATCGTAGGCGTCGGCGGCGGCGAGGTCGGCGTCCGAGGAGGAGGCGGGCCACACCGGGGTGAGGTTGTTGGCGATCATCACCTCCAGGCCGCGCTCGCGCAGCGCGGCGGCCGCGAGGCCGTGGCCGAGCAGCTGGTGGTGGGCGGTGGGCAGGGCGTCGAGCATCAGGGCACGGCCGGGGGCATGGGTGCCGAGGGCGTAGCCGTAGACCATGTGCACGAAGGGCTCGTTGAGGGTGATCCAGGTCGGGACGCGGTCGCCGAGGCGGTCGGCGGCGATCGCGGCGTACTCGGCGAAGCGGTACGCGGTGTCGCGGTCCAGCCAGCCGCCGGTGTCCTCCAGGGCCTGCGGGAGGTCCCAGTGGAAGAGGGTGGGCAGCGGCGTGATGCCGGCTTCCAGCAGGGCGTCCACCAGGCGGTCGTAGAAGGCGAGTCCGGCGGGGTTGACCGGGCCGGCGCCGGTGGGCTGCACGCGGGACCAGGCGATGGAGAACCGGTAGCCGTCCAGCCCCAGGCCCCGCATCAGGGCGATGTCCTCGGGATAGCGGTGGTAGTGGTCGCAGGCGACCGCTCCCGTGTGGCCGTCGCGGACAGCGCCGGGGCGGGCGGCGAAGACGTCCCAGACGGACGGGCCGCGCCCGTCCTCCTCGACGGCTCCCTCGATCTGGTAGGCGGCGGTGGAGACGCCCCAGCGGAAGCCCGCCGGGAGGTCGAGTCGGTTCGGCACGGCCTGACTCCTTGCTCACGATGGCAATGGGTGGGACAGAGACATGGGTCCAAAAACATGAGGACAACTCATGTTAGCGACTTGCCGTCGAAACACCAGATGCGGCCGGAAGGACCGGCGCCTCCTCGTCGATGCTCGATGCGCCGCATCCATGACATCCGCGCATACCGGGTGTGCATGACTTTCGTTGGACGCATGCCCGGGGAGTTCCCAGCGTGGAGGGCATGAACACTCCACGCATCGCCCTGGCGACCGGGGCGAATCAGGGGCTGGGCCGGGCTCTCGCCGGCTTCGGCAAGGTGCTGCCCTGGCGCGACGGAACACCTCCCACCGAGCAGGACCGCCTACTCGTCCCCTGACATTCCTGACACCCGGCACAACTGACGCCACGTCACTCGGCAAGGAGTTCCCCATGCGTGCGATCAGGACCGCGTTCGGCTTCGCCAGCACCGCCGCCGAAGTCGCCACCGGCATCGACCTGACCGGCCGGCGCGTGGTGGTGACCGGCGCCTCCTCGGGCCTCGGCACCGAAACCGCCCGCGCCCTGACCGGCGCCGAGGTCACCCTCGCCGTCCGCGACACCGAAGCGGGCGAGGCCGCCGCCGAGGACATCACCACCACCACCGGCAACCGGGACCTGCGGGTGTCCCGCCTGGACCTGACCGACCCGGCCTCCGTCGCCGAGTTCGCGGCGTCCTGGCAGGGGCCGCTCCACGTACTGGTCAACAACGCCGGGGTGATGGCCTGCACCGAGCAGTACACCGAACAGGGCCGGGAGCTGCAGTTCGCCACCAACCACCTCGGCCACTTCGCCCTGGCCACCGCCCTGCACCCGGTGCTGGCCACCGCCGGCTCCGCCAGGGTCGTGGTCGTCAGCTCCACCGGCCACCAGACCTCCCCGGTCGTCTTCGACGACGTCGACTTCGCCTTCTGCCCCCTACGACCCCTGGCTCGCCCACGGCCAGCCCAAGACCGCCGGCGCCCTCTTCGCGGTCGAGGCCACCCGCCGCTGGAAGGCCGACAGCATCACCGCCAACGCCCTGATGCCCGGAGCGATCTACACCAACCTCCAGCACCACACCGGCGGACGCGGCAAGGTCCCCGCGGAACTCGTCAAGACCGTCGAACTGGGCGCGGCGACCTCCGTCCTGCTCGCCACCTCACCACTGCTGGAGGGCATCGGCGGACGCTACTTCGTCGACTGCAACGAGACCGAAACCGTGGACCGCCGCACCGGCACCCTGCACGGCGTCCCACCCGGACGGCGCCCGCCGTCTGTGGACCCTGTCCGAGGACCTCTGCGCCGCCGCCCGGTGACACACGTTCGCCGGCACCTGCGCCGTGGGCCCCTCGTGGCGTGTTCGGCCCGGCCACCCTCCACGGCGACACCCTCACCGTGCGGCACCCTCGCCGTGCGGGACCACCCCGGACGGCACCACGTTCCGCACCCGCCTGCCCGGCCCGAGGACGTAGCCCTGACGGATCGACGTGCACGGTGCAGGAGCGGGCCCCCCGGAAATGCCGAACCGCCCCGTCCGGTGGGTGCCGGGCGGGGCGGTGGAGTGCCGTGGTGGGCGGGGCCGTGGGTCAGGCGGTCGTCTTCG
>NZ_JBHVWC010000142.1:0-5352 GCF_042882445.1 Kitasatospora sp. NPDC058218
CAGCGCCAAGAGCGCCCTCATCACCCTCGTCGAACACGCCCTCCTCGCCCGCCTCCGCTGAGCAAGCCCCACGCCGAACCGAAGCGAACAGCAGCGCCGCAGGTCGGCAGCCCCGGCGCCCACCGTCACGGTCGGGCGCCGGGGCACCTGCACAGACAGGACGGGTGTCGTCCGGGCGGCCCACGCAAGACCCCCACATAAGCAGCGGATAACAGTTCGGTAGGCATTTTGTGATCAACAGTGACCATGTGTAGCGAATTAGCATCGCTCAGCGCCAGAAGACCACGGTTTTGCTCCACGATGTCGGCGAATGTCCGAATTGTTCCGCAGCGGGCCGCCATCGACACCTGTTTGTCCCCCATCCCTGCACGTGCTGAAATTCCAGCTACCCCTAAATCCATTACGGCAGTCCCACCCAGCAGCGGGTCGCTGCCAGGGGTAGCGCTGGATTGATCCATGGCCGCCAATCGGCCGAGAGGTTGTTGTCGAGTGAGGCGTAAGCAGCAGGTCGCCCCGCAGCGGCGCTCCGAGCCCCGCCAGAGCGAGCCGAACGGTAACGCAACGGACCCGGCCGGATTCTCCGCGTTCACGCCGGTCGAGGAGCGCCCCCAGGCGCCCGTCCCGAAGCCCCCGGCGGCCTCCACGGAGCGCCGCGGCAGCGGCTCCGCGGACGACGGGAGCGGCGGCAAGGGCGGCAGCCGGTACGACTTCCTCCGGCCCCGCAACTGGCGTGTGCCGGCCCGTCTGATAGCCATCCTGCTGATCCCGGTCATCATCGGCCTGATCTTCGGCGGCCTGCGCGTCAACACCTCGGTCGACGGCTACGTCAAGGCCTCGCGCGCCGAGAAGACCGCCCGCCTCGCCAAGGCGGCCACCGAGCTCGCCGAGGCGCTGGAGAACGAGCGCGACAAGACGCTCAGCCCCCTGCTGACCGGCCAGGACCCGAACGGCGACGTCGCCAAGACCCGCAGCACCACCGACACCGCGATCAAGGCGTACAACGCGGCCTACGAGGCCAGCGACAAGTCCGCCGAGCTGCCCCACCGTCACGCGGCCTTCCAGAGCATGGTGGGCTTCCTGCCGCACCTGCGCGACACCGCCTACAAGCCGGAGCTGTTCGCGACCGCGACCCAGTCCGCCTACTCGACGATGATCGCGCCGCTGCTGGCCTACGACAACTCGGTCGGCCTCGGCAGCAGCAACATCACCAGCAAGGGCCGCGCGATCTACGCCATGTCGCTGGCCAAGGCCTCGGCCTCGACCCAGCGCGCGCTGATGCTCCACCTGCTGGTCGGCATCTCGGCCCAGTCCACCACCCGGTACGAGAACACCGACCTGATCCAGCAGCTCCTGGTCTCCCAGAAGCTGGAGCAGGTCTCGCTCTCCGAGTTCAACACCGGCAGCGCCCCCGAGGACGCCAAGCGGTACGCCGACGCCCAGGTCGCCCAGGCCGCCGCCGACCAGCGCGCCGCCTACCGGATGCCGAACGGCAGCGTGCCGACCATGACGGGCCTGCTGGGCCTCGGCGCCGCCTACACCCAGGCCGCCGCCGAGGGCCAGTCCAAGGGCAAGGCCGCCGCCGACGCCGCCTACAAGGAGGCCAAGGACGCCGGTCTGACCAAGGAGAACTGGGAGCAGGCCTCCAACACCCACATCGCCAGCCTGCGCGCCACCGAGGTCGCGCTGCTGGACGACGTCCTCCACGACGCCGCCGACCTGCGGGACAACGCGCTCTACGACGCCATCCTCAACTCGGCGATCGTGCTCGCCGCGCTGGTCCTCGCCGGTGTCCTCACCGGCTACGTGGCCCGCTCGATGATCCTGGGCATGCGCACCCTGCGCAACGCCGCCCTGGAGATCGCCGACCACCGCCTGCCGGACCTCGTCGAGAAGCTCTCCAAGACCGACCCGGACCGGGTGGACACCTCGGTCAGCCAGATCCCGCTGCACGGCAAGGACGAGATCGGCGAGGTCGCCCGGGCCTTCGACCAGGTCCACCGGCAGGCGGTCGCACTCGCCGCCGAGCAGGCCCTGCTGCGAGGGAACGTCAACGCGATCTTCACCAACCTGTCGCGCCGCAGCCAGAGCCTGATCCAGCGCCAGCTGGCGCTGATCACCGACCTGGAGAACAACGAGGCCGACCCGGACCAGCTGGAGAACCTCTTCAAGCTGGACCACCTCGCGACCCGTATGCGCCGCAACGGTGAGAACCTGCTCGTCCTCGCGGGCGAGGAGGCCGGCCGCCGCTGGAACACCCCGGTCCCGCTGGTCGACGTGCTCCGCGCCGCCGCGTCCGAGGTGGAGCAGTACGAGCGCGTCGAGCTCTCCGGCATCCCCGAGGCCGAGGTCGTCGGCGCCGCCGTGACCGACCTCGTCCACCTGCTCGCCGAGCTGCTGGAGAACGCCACCTCGTTCTCCAGCCCGCAGACCCGGGTGCTGGTCAACGCCACCCGCCTGCCGGACGGCCGGGTGCTGGTCGAGATCCACGACAAGGGCATCGGCCTCACCGCCGAGGACTTCGCCGAGATCAACGAGAAGCTGGCCGAGCCGCCCACCGTCGACGCCACCATCTCCCGCCGCATGGGCCTCTTCGTGGTCGGCCGGCTCTCCCAGCGGCACGACGTCCGCGTCCAGCTCCGCCCCTCCGGCGAGTCCGCGGGCACCACCTCGCTGGTCATGCTCCCGCCGTTCCTGACCCAGATGGGCCCGGCTCCGGAGCCGGAGGAACAGTTCACCGTCTCCCGGATCTTCGCCGAGCAGGAGCCGGCCGCGGCCGACTGGGCCGCCGCCGAGGTCCAGAACCAGCCGCGCAGCGCCGCCGAACTGGGCTTCGACGACCACCTCACCGGCAACGGCAACGCCGGCTCCAGCGGCTTCAGCCCGGCCCTGGAGGCCGTGCAGCGCTCGCAGCGGCTCGACCAGGTCCGCCGCGCGGCCCTGGAGTCCGGCCCGCACGGCGCCGCCGAGCAGCCGGTGGTCGACGCCGAGGTCGAGGACGAGTACCCGGCGTACGGCCGGCGCAACGACGACGGCTACGACCAGGACGGCCAGTACGCCCAGCAGGGGTACGACCGGTCCGGCTACGCCGACGAGCAGTACGGCTACGGCCAGGACGGCCAGTACGCCCAGGACGGCCAGTACAACCAGGACGGGTACGCCGGGGCCGGGTACGGGCAGAACGACTACGGTCAGGACGCCTACGGCCGGTTCCCGCAGCAGGGGTACGGCGACGACCAGTACGGCCAGAACCAGGGCCAGGACGACCAGTACGGCCAGTACCAGGGCTACGACCGGTCCGGCTACGCCGACGAGCAGTACGGGGCCGAGGAGGCCCCGGCCGGCCACCCGTACAGCCCGGAGCCGCCGGCGCTGCCGGCCGCCGAGACGACCGCCACCCTGCCGTCCGGGCTGCCGCAGCGCCGCCCCGGCCAGCAGCTGGCCGGTGCCGGCCCGGCGCCGGCACCGCAGCAGGGCGGCGGCCGGGACTCCGGCGAGACCCCGAACTGGTTCGCCGGCGCCAAGGACACCTCGGCGCCCACCGAACCGCGCGGACACGAGGTGTCCGCGCTGGGCGGCTACGGTCCCACCGGACCGACCGGCCCGACCAGCGCCGCCTGGCAGTCGCCCAACGACGGTGCCTGGCAGCGCGCCGAGCAGCTGCGCGAGCCCGCCTCCGGCGGGACCACCCCGTCCGGCCTGCCCCGGCGGGTGCCCAAGCAGAACCTGGTGGCCGGCAACGCCAAGCCCACTCCGCAGGACGGGCCGCAGGTCTCCCGCAGCCCCGAGGAGGTTCGTGGCCGGCTCACCAACCTGCGCCGCGGTGTGGAGCAGGGCCGCAGCGCCGGCAACACCGGAAGCTTCCGGATCGACCCCGATCAGGTAGACCCGTCCGGCAACGGACAGCAGAACCGCAGCACCGATCTCTTCGGCGGCTCGAACCACCAGGAGCGTTGAGTTGAGTCAGATGAGCCAGGCCGCACAGAACCTGAACTGGCTGATCACCAATTTCGTGGACAACACCCCTGGGGTGTCGCACACGGTGGTGGTCTCCGCGGACGGCCTCCTGCTGTGCATGTCCGAAGGTTTCCCCCGCGACCGCGCCGACCAGCTCGCCGCCGTCGCCTCCGGCCTCACCTCCCTCACCTCCGGCGCCAGCCGGATCTTCGAGGGCGGCGAGGTCAACCAGACCGTTGTCGAGATGGAGCGCGGTTTCCTCTTCCTGATGGCCGTCAGTGACGGCTCCGCCCTCGCCGTCCTGGCGTCCCCCGACTCCGACATCGGTCTCGTCGGCTACGAAATGGCGCTGCTCGTCGACCGCGCCGGCGCCGTCCTCACCCCCGCGCTCCGCGCAGAACTCCAGGGCAGTCTCCTGCACTGACGGTTCGTCGGATACCGTCCTGGTATTCGAAGCACCTCCACGCCCGTCCCGGGCCCGCTTCGGCGGGCTCGGGTTCGGACGTTGTACGGCCTTCGCACCACCGGCTCCGGACCTGTGCCAGAGCTCGCACCGCACCGCCGCACCTTGTGAGGAGAGGAACCGTGACACCGCCCGACGACCGCAGCGGCCAGTACGGCGTTCCGTACCCTGGCACGGGCCATGACGCCTTCGGAGCACCCGGCGTCGCCGGCCACGGTCAGGAGTACGGCCAGTACGGCCAGCAGCAGTACGGCCAGCCGTACCCGCAGCAGCAGCAGTACGGCCAGTACGACCGGCAGCCCTCGTACGACGCGCCCCCAGCCGGCTACCCGGCACCGGGAGGGACCGGCCACCTGCCCGGCCGGCACTCCGCCCCCGGACCGCAGCCCGGCCAGCACGGCCCAGGCCCCGGCCACGTGCCGACCCAGGACCCGGGGTACGTCGAGGAGTTCGAGGACGACTACGACTCGGGCCCGCTGATCCGGCCGTTCGCGATGACCGGCGGACGGACCCGGCCGCGCTACGAGCTGGCGCTGGAGGCGCTCGTCTCGGCCAACGTCGACCCGCAGCGCCTGGCCACCCTGCTCCCCGAGCACCAGCGGATCTGCACCCTGTGCACCGAGGTCAAGTCCGTCGCCGAGGTGTCGGCGCTGCTCTCCCTTCCTCTGGGGGTGGCCCGCATCCTCGTGGCCGACCTGGCCGAGGCCGGCCTGGTCGCCATCCACCAGCCCGCTTCCGGCGGCGAATCCGGAAACCAGCCCGACGTCACGCTGCTCGAAAGGGTCCTCAGTGGACTTCGCAAGCTCTAACGCGGCCGCCCCCACCCGCGCCACCACCTCCGCGAAGATCGTCGTCGCCGGCGGCTTCGGTGTCGGCAAGACCACGCTCGTCGGCGCCGTCTCCGAGATCAACCCCCTGCGCACCGAAGCCGTCAT
>NZ_JBHVWC010000143.1:2006-3342 GCF_042882445.1 Kitasatospora sp. NPDC058218
ATGGTGGGTGACTGGTCGTTGTTTGAGAACTGCACAGTGGACGCGAGCATCTGTGGCCAAGTTTTTAAGGGCGCACGGTGGATGCCTTGGCACCAGGAACCGATGAAGGACGTGGGAGGCCACGATAGTCCCCGGGGAGCCGTCAACCAGGCTTTGATCCGGGGGTTTCCGAATGGGGAAACCCGGCAGTCGTCATGGGCTGTCACCCATACCTGAACACATAGGGTATGTGGAGGGAACGCGGGGAAGTGAAACATCTCAGTACCCGCAGGAAGAGAAAACAACCGTGATTCCGGGAGTAGTGGCGAGCGAAACCGGATGAGGCTAAACCGCGATGGTGTGAGACCCGGCAGGGGTTGCCATCGCGGGGTCGTGGGATTCTTCTTGATCGGTCTGCCGGCCGGTCGACGAGTCAGAAACCGTATGGGTAGTCGAAGGACATGCGAAAGGTCCGGCGTAGAGGGTAAGACCCCCGTAGACGAAATCTGTACGGCTCGTTTGGAGAACACCCAAGTAGCACGGGGCCCGAGAAATCCCGTGTGAATCTGGCGGGACCACCCGCTAAGCCTAAATATTCCCTGGTGACCGATAGCGGATAGTACCGTGAGGGAATGGTGAAAAGTACCGCGGGAGCGGAGTGAAATAGTACCTGAAACCGTGTGCCTACAAGCCGTGGGAGCGTCGGACATGCAGCTTGCTGTGTGTCTCGTGACTGCGTGCCTTTTGAAGAATGAGCCTGCGAGTTTGCGGTGTGTAGCGAGGTTAACCCGTGTGGGGTAGCCGTAGCGAAAGCGAGTCCGAATAGGGCGTTTGAGTTGCACGCCCAAGACCCGAAGCGGAGTGATCTAGCCATGGGCAGGTTGAAGCGGAGGTAAGACTTCGTGGAGGACCGAACCCACCAGGGTTGAAAACCTGGGGGATGACCTGTGGTTAGGGGTGAAAGGCCAATCAAACTCCGTGATAGCTGGTTCTCCCCGAAATGCATTTAGGTGCAGCGTCACGTGTTTCTTGCCGGAGGTAGAGCACTGGATAGGCGATGGGCCTCACCGGGTTACTGACCTTAGCCAAACTCCGAATGCCGGTAAGTGAGAGCGTGGCAGTGAGACTGTGGGGGATAAGCTCCATGGTCGAGAGGGAAACAGCCCAGAACACCGACTAAGGTCCCTAAGCGTGTGCTAAGTGGGAAAGGATGTGGAGTCGCAGAGACAACCAGGAGGTTGGCTTAGAAGCAGCCACCCTTGAAAGAGTGCGTAATAGCTCACTGGTCAAGTGATTCCGCGCCGACAATGTAGCGGGGCTCAAGCACATCACCGAAGTCGTGTCATTGCAGCATTAC
>NZ_JBHVWC010000143.1:3438-5283 GCF_042882445.1 Kitasatospora sp. NPDC058218
GAGGGCCAACGCCTGCTGTGATGGGTAGGGGAGCGTCGTGTGCCGGGTGAAGCGGCGGTGGAAACCAGTCGTGGACGGTACACGAGTGAGAATGCAGGCATGAGTAGCGATACAAGAGTGAGAAACTCTTGCGCCGATTGACCAAGGGTTCCTGGGTCAAGCTGATCTGCCCAGGGTAAGTCGGGACCTAAGGCGAGGCCGACAGGCGTAGTCGATGGACAACGGGTTGATATTCCCGTACCCGCTTTGAAGCGCCAACGTCGAACCAGGTGATGCTAAAGCCGTGAAGCCGGCCCGGAGTCTTCGGACAAAGGGACGTGGTGGAGCCGCTGATCCAAGCTTGTAGTAGGTGAGCGATGGGGTGACGCAGGAAGGTAGTCCAGCCCGGGCGGTGGTTGTCCCGGGGTAAGGGTGTAGGCCGAGTGATAGGCAAATCCGTCACTCATTAAGGCTGAGACCTGATGCCGAGCCGATTGTGGTGAAGTGGATGATCCTATGCTGTCGAGAAAAGCCTCTAGCGAGTTTCATGGCGGCCCGTACCCCAAACCGACTCAGGTGGTCAGGTAGAGAATACCGAGGCGTTCGGGTGAACTATGGTTAAGGAACTCGGCAAAATGCCCCCGTAACTTCGGGAGAAGGGGGGCCATTCCTGGTGATGAGTCTTGCACTCTGAGCTGGGGGTGGCCGCAGAGACCAGCGAGAAGCGACTGTTTACTAAAAACACAGGTCCGTGCGAAGCCGTAAGGCGATGTATACGGACTGACGCCTGCCCGGTGCTGGAACGTTAAGGGGACCGGTTAGCTTGGATTCGTCCAGGCGAAGCTGAGAACTTAAGCGCCAGTAAACGGCGGTGGTAACTATAACCATCCTAAGGTAGCGAAATTCCTTGTCGGGTAAGTTCCGACCTGCACGAATGGCGTAACGACTTCTCGACTGTCTCAACCATAGGCCCGGTGAAATTGCATTACGAGTAAAGATGCTCGTTTCGCGCAGCAGGACGGAAAGACCCCGGGACCTTTACTATAGCTTGATATTGGTGTTCGGTTCGGCTTGTGTAGGATAGGTGGGAGACTTTGAAGCAGCAACGCCAGTTGTTGTGGAGTCGTCGTTGAAATACCACTCTGGTCGTGCTGGATGTCTAACCTGGGTCCGTGATCCGGATCAGGGACAGTGTCTGGTGGGTAGTTTAACTGGGGCGGTTGCCTCCTAAAGAGTAACGGAGGCGCCCAAAGGTTCCCTCAGCCTGGTTGGCAATCAGGTGTTGAGTGTAAGTGCACAAGGGAGCTTGACTGTGAGACTGACGGGTCGAGCAGGGACGAAAGTCGGGACTAGTGATCCGGCGGTGGCTTGTGGAAGCGCCGTCGCTCAACGGATAAAAGGTACCCCGGGGATAACAGGCTGATCTTCCCCAAGAGTCCATATCGACGGGATGGTTTGGCACCTCGATGTCGGCTCGTCGCATCCTGGGGCTGGAGTAGGTCCCAAGGGTTGGGCTGTTCGCCCATTAAAGCGGTACGCGAGCTGGGTTTAGAACGTCGTGAGACAGTTCGGTCCCTATCCGCTGTGCGCGTAGGAGTGTTGAGAAGGGCTGTCCCTAGTACGAGAGGACCGGGACGGACGAACCTCTGGTGTGCCAGTTGTCCTGCCAAGGGCATGGCTGGTTGGCTACGTTCGGGAGGGATAACCGCTGAAAGCATCTAAGCGGGAAGCCTGCTTCGAGATGAGCACTCCCACCTCCTTGAGAGGGTAAGGCTCCCAGTAGACGACTGGGTTGATAGGCCGGATATGGAAGCCCTGTAAGGGGTGGAGTTGACCGGTACTAATAGGCCGAGGGCTTGTCCTCAG
>NZ_JBHVWC010000144.1:0-5238 GCF_042882445.1 Kitasatospora sp. NPDC058218
GAGGTGGTGGGCGATGCGGTTGGCGCGCTCGTCCAGCTCCGCGTAGGTCAGGTTGGACTCGCCGCTGGTGAGGGCGATGGCGTCCGGGGTGCGGGCGGCCTGGGCGGCGAACAGCTCGTGGACGCACTCCTCCACCGGCTGCTCGACGGTCGTGTTCCAGGTGTCGAGCAGTCGGGAGAGTTCGTCGGCCGGCAGGTGGGCGGCGCGTGCGTCGCCGTCGGCGTCGGCGGCCATGGCCTCCAGCACCGACCGGTACATCGCGCCCAGGCGCTCCAGGTTCTCCGCGGTGAAGAACTCCGTCGAGCTGCTCAGGTTGAAGTGCCCGCCCTGCGGGATCGCCATCAGCGCGAACTCGTTCGAACCGCCCGCCATGGTCGCCTCGACATCGACGGAGTCGGTGTCGACCTGGTGGAAGTCGTGGTGGTCGAAGAGCACGGTGATCAGGTCGCGGGAGTTGCCGGCGGCGCGCTGGATGGCGGGCAGCGGGTAGCGGCGGTGGGACCAGATGGCGGTCTCCGTCGCGTAGGTCTGCTCGATCAGTGCGCGCCAGGTCGCGGTGCCCCGGGTGGCGGGGAAGGGCAGGGTGTTGAGGTGCATGCCGAGCACCCGGTCGGAGCCGGGGGCCTCCAGGCGGCCGTGGTAGACGACGCCGGTGTGGAAGGCGGTCTCCGATGTGAGGCTGCCCATCACCTTGAGGTGGGCGGCCAGCATGACGCTCTTGAGCGAGGTCTTCGCCTGGGTGGCGAGCTTGCGCAGGCCGTCCTCCAGGTCCGCGAACGGCACCCGGACCCCGACGGGCTCGCCCGGCTCGCCGCCCCAGGTGGCGGGCAGGACCAGCGGGCTGTGGGCGTCGACGACCTGCTGCCAGAAGGACTGGGTCTGCGGGTCGGCGAGGGCGCTCTGTTCGGCGGCGATGAAGTCCGCGTACCGGACCGGGACCGGCTCGTTGACGGCCGGCTCGCGGCCGTCCCGCAGCGCCTGGTAGGTGCCGAGGAGCTCCATCAGCAGCGAGTTGAGCGTCCAGCCGTCACTGACGGCGTGGTTGTGGCTGATGGTCAGGCGCCAGGCCTGGTCGGACTCGATGTGCGCGGCGATCCGCAGCAGCGGAGCCGTCGCGAGCTCGAAGCCGCGGGCCCGCTCCTCCTCGGCGAAGGCGAGCGCACGCTCCGCCACCTCGGTCTCGGTCAGGCCGCGCAGGTCGTGCACGGCCACCGGGGCTTCGGTGGCGGCGTGGACGAGCTGGAGGGGCTGGCTGTAGCCGTCCAGGTGCATCGAGGTGCGCAGGATGTCGTGCCGGGCGACCACCGTGTCGACGGCGTGGCGGAAGGCCTCGGCGTCGAACGGCTGCGGGTCGGGCAGCCGGAAGGAGTCGATGTTGTGGTAGACCGCACGGTCGACCGAGGACATGACCTCCACCAGGATGCCGGTCTGTGCCTGGGAGAGCGGGTAGGCGTCGACGATGTCGGTGGGCAGGGCCGTGCGGTCGTCGTCGCCGATGAGGGCGAAGGGCTCGACGGCGGTGATCAGGGACGCGCCGGTGGTGTTGCCGGGCAGGGCGGTGGCCATGGCGGCGATGGTGCGCTGTTCGAAGACGTCGCGGACCGAGACGTCGTAGCCGGCGGCACGGAGTGCGCCGACGAGGCGGACGGCGCGGATGGAGTCGCCGCCGAGGTCGAAGAAGCTGTCCTCGACACCGACCTGCGGCAGGCCCAGGACCTCCGCCCAGATGGCGGCGAGGCGCTCCTCGACGGGGGTGCGGGGGGCGGTGTGGGTGTTGGTGGTGAAGGCGCCGAGGTCGGGGGCGGGCAGGGCGCGGCGGTCGGTCTTGCCGCTGCTGTTGAGGGGGATGGCGTCCAGGGTGACGAACGCGGCGGGGATCATGTACTCGGGCAGTGTGGTGGCGAGTTCGCGGCGTACGGCGGTGATGTCGAGGTCGCTGCCGTCGGTCACCAGGTAGGCGACCAGGGTGTCGTCCCGGACGGTGGCCACGGCCTGGAGGATCTGGTCGTGGCTGCTGAGGGCGGTTTCGATCTCGCCGAGTTCGATGCGGTAGCCGCGGAGTTTGATCTGGTTGTCGATGCGGCCGAGGTAGTCGATGGTGCCGTCGGGCAGGAAGCGGGCGAGGTCGCCGGTGGCGTAGAGGCGGGTGCCGGCGGGGCCGTGGGGGTTGGGGATGAACTTGTCGGCGGTGAGTTCGGGGCGGTTGAGGTAGCCGCGGGCGATGCCGGGGCCGCCGACGTGGAGTTCGCCGGGGACTCCGATGGGGACCGGGTGGCCGCTCTGGTCGAGGAGGTGGATGGTGAGGTCGGTGAGGTGGCGGCCGATGATGCTGCGGCGGGGTCCGGTGAGTTCGGCGGGGGTGACCTGGTGGAAGGTGGCGTAGACGGTGATCTCGGTCGGGCCGTACATGTTGACCAGGGTGGGGTGGTTCCAGCCGAACTTCTGGGTCCAGTCGGTGAGTTCGGGGACGTCGAGGCGTTCGCCGGCGAAGACGACGGCGCGCAGGGCGGGGGCGTCGATGGCTTCGGTGGTGAGGGTGGTGGCCAGGGACCGGAACGCGGAGGGGGTCTGGCAGAGCATGCTGATCTGCTCGTGGACGAGCAGGTCGGCCATGTCCTGGGGGGAGCGGGCGACCACCGACGGGACGACGACGAGGCGGGCGCCGTGGAGGAGGGCTGCCCACATCTCGAAGACGGAGACGTCGAAGGCGTAGGAGTGGAACAGTGCCCACACGTCGTCCGGGGCGAAGGTGATGTGTTCGCGGGTGGCGGTGAACAGGCGGGCGACGTTGGTGTGGGTGAGGCTGACGCCCTTGGGCTGGCCGGTGGAGCCTGAGGTGTAGATGACGTAGATCTGGTTGTCCGGGCGCACGTCGGTGACCGGGGCGGTGGCCGGGTGGGTGGCGATCTTGTCGTGGTCGGTGTCGATGAGGACGCGGGTGCCGGTGAACTCCAGCTCGTCCAGGGCGGAGTGGGTGAGCAGGATCGGCGATCCGGCGTCGGTGAGCATGTAGGCGAGGCGGTCGGCGGGGTTGGCCGGGTCCAGGGGCAGGTAGGCGGCGCCGGACTTGAGGATGCCGAGCAGGGCGGGGATGAGGTCGGGGCCGCGTTCCAGGGAGAGGCCGATGATCCGCTCGGGGCCGGCGCCGAGGGAGATGAGGTGGTGGGCGATGCGGTTGGCGCGCTCGTCCAGCTCCGCGTAGGTGAGGCTCTGGTCGCCGCTGGTGAGGGCGATGGCGTCCGGGGTGCGGGCGGCCTGGGCGGCGAACAGCTCGTGGACACACTCCTCCACCGGCTGCTCGACGGTCGTGTTCCAGGTGCCGAGCAGTCGGGAGAGATCGTCGGCCGGCAGGTGGGCGGCGCGTGCGTCGCCGTCGGCGTCGGCGGCCATGGCCTCCAGCACCGACCGGTACATCGCGCCCAGCCGCTCCAGGTTCTCCGCGGTGATGAACTCCGAGGAACCGCCCAGCTGGACGGTGCCACCGCTGGCGATTGCGTTGAGTGCGAACTCCGTGGTGCCCTGGTTGAGCGAGGCCTCGACGTCCACCGCGTCGGTGTCGACCTGGTGGAAGTCCTGGAACTCGAACATGACGTTGATCAGGCTGCTGTTCCCGGCGGCGCGCTGGATGGCGGGCAGCGGGTAGCGGCGGTGGGACCAGATGGCGGTCTCGGTGGCGTGGGTCTGCTCGACCAGCCCACGCCAGGTGCGGGCACCGAGGGTGGTCGGGAAGGGCAGGGTGTTGAGGTGCATGCCGAGCACCCGGTCGGAGCCGGGGGCCTCCAGGCGGCCGTGGTAGACGACGCCGGTGTGGAAGGCGGTCTCCGAGGTGAGGCTGCCCATCACCTTGAGGTGGGCGGCCAGCATGACGCTCTTGAGCGAGGTCTTCGCCTGGGTGGCGAGCTTGCGCAGGCCGTCCTCCAGGTCCGCGAACGGCACCCGGACCCCGACGGGCTCGCCCGGCTCGCCGCCCCAGGTGGCGGGCAGGACCAGCGGGCTGTGGGCGTCGACGACCTGCTGCCAGAACTCCTGGGCCGCGGGGTCGGAGAGCGCGTCCTGCTCGGCGGCGATGTAGTCGGCGTAGCGGACGGACGGCACCTCGTAGGCAGCCGGCTCAAGGCCGTCCCGCAGCGCCTGGTAGGTGCCGAGGAACTCCATGAGCAGCGAGTTGATGGTCCAACCGTCGGTGATCACATGCAGGTGGCTGACCGTCAGGCGCCAGGCCTGGTCGGACTCGACGTGTGCCGCGAACCGCATCAGCGGGGCGGACGCCAGCACGAAGCCCGTGCGGTTCTCCTGGTCGACGTAGGCGCGGGCCTGCTCGGCGATCTCGGCCTGGCTCAGGCCGCGCAGATCGTGGATCGCGACCGGGATCTCGGCGGTGGCGTGGACGAGTTGGAGGGGCTGGCTGTAGCCGTCCAGGTGCATCGAGGTGCGCAGGATGTCGTGCCGGGCCACCACGATGTCGGCGGCGCGGCGGAAGGCCGCGGCGTCGAAGGGGCGGGTGTCCGGGATGCGCGAGGAGTTGATGTTCCGGTAGACGTGCTCGTTCTCGGCGGACATCAGCTCGACGAGCATGCCGGTCTGGATCTGGGAGAGCGGGTAGGCGTCGACGATGTCGGTGGGCAGGGCCGTGCGGTCGTCGTCCGAGATCTGGGTGAAGGGTTCGACGGCGGTGATCAGGGAGGCGCCGGTGGTGTTGCCCGGGAGGGCGGTGGCCATGGCGGCGATGGTGCGCTGCTGGAAGACGTCGCGGATGGTGACGTCGTGGCCGGCGGCACGCAGGGCGCCGACGAGGCGGACGGCGCGGATGGAGTCGCCGCCGAGGTCGAAGAAGCTGTCCTCGACACCGACCTGCGGCAGGCCCAGGACCTCGGCCCAGATGGCGGCGAGGCGCTCCTCGACGGGGGTGCGGGGGGCGGTGTAGCCGCCGGTGGTGAAGGCGTCCAGGTCCGGCGCGGGCAGGGCGCGGGTGTCGACCTTGCCGTTGGCGGTGAGCGGGATCGCGTCGATCGCCACGTAGGCGGTCGGGATCATGTACTCGGGGAGCTTGTCGGCGAGTTCGGCGCGCAGGGCCGGGGTGTCGAGCACGGTGCCGGCGGTGGGCAGGACGTACGCGACCAGCGTCTTCTCGCCGCTCGTGTTCTCGCGGACGGTGACGACGGTGTCGGTGATGTGGGGGTGTTCGCGCAGGCGGGCTTCGATTTCGCCGAGTTCGATGCGGTAGCCGCGGATCTTGAC
>NZ_JBHVWC010000145.1:0-4889 GCF_042882445.1 Kitasatospora sp. NPDC058218
CAGCGACGAGCATCGACCTCAGATATGTCCCCACCCATGAACAGCCCAACGAGCAAACCCAACAGCAGTCACGGTAAGCACCGTTGCAGTACTAGCCCACGACCTGGTCACTGGCCGGCCGGGCCAGCCCCTGCCGAGTTGCGGAACATCAGCAAGCGGGCAGGTTGACCGGACGGTCCACGGCATACACCGTCACTGGGCTGCCCTGCAGACGGTCCTCTCGACGCGGCGCGAACCCCAGGCGCTCGGCCACCCTCACTGACGCCTCGTTGCCCGGCCGCATGAGAGCCGTGAAGTAGTCGTCGTCAAGCGTGGCAAACCCCCAGTTCAGACACGCTTGAGCAGCCTCGGTCGCATACCCGTACCCCCAGTGATCCGCTCGAAGGGTCCACCCCAGCTCCACCTCGTTGAACTGCTCCCAGTACTGCAGACCGCTTCGACCGATGAGCTCCCCGCTCGACTTCACCTCGATCGCGCACAGGCCATGGCCTCGCTCAGCCCACTGCCGCTCGATCGCAGTGAGGCGTTCCAGCGCTTGTTGACGCGAGAAAGACCCGACGAAGCGGTTGACCTGCGGGTCGTCATGGAGCTCGACGAAGAAATCAACGTCAGACACATGCAGAGGTCGTAGAAGCAGTCGTTCGGTCTCGATCATGCGTCCGAGCATAAATCTCGCCGCCAACCGAGCCCCGGGTAGTCAATGCAACGTCACCCAGCGTTGCACGCACCACAAGAAGTGGACCAGAGCCCAAGAAACACCGCCCTAAACGGTCAGCGGCAGGTCGTGGACTGCTCCCCGCGTCCACGGAGATGGTCCCGACGGCGACGCCGAGAAGCTCGACGAGATCTGCTGCTCCCCGCGTCTGCGGGGAGGACGCCGCGGCGACCGCGGTGCCGAACGTGGACTCCGGCTGACCCCCTCACCTGCGGGGAGGACCGGTGTCAGCCCTTGAGCGCGGCCTCCAGCGCCTTCGCCTGGTCGGGCGTCAGCAGATGGGACGCCCGGATCAGGACGGTTCCGCGCACCACGTAGTCGTACTCCAGGGCGAGCGGCAGGGCCTTGATGATGCCCGCGAGGTAGCCGGCTCGGGCGGCTGCGTCGGCTTCGGTGGCGAAGACCTCGATGCTGCCGCCGCGGATGATGGCGTCGGCGTCCTGGCCGTCGACGTCGACGGCCTTGATGCGCGAGTCGGAGAACGCGGTCTTCGACGTGTACTGGCTGGGGCGCCCGAGGAGGTGATTCGGGTCGTCTTCGGCGGTGTAGGCCTTGACGATCTTGATGCTGGGGATGGCGGTGGTGAGCTTGGCCAGCGCGGTCGAGGCGTCAAGGGCGGCGGCCAGCTTCGGGGCTTCGGTGGTAGGCGCTGCCGCCGGGGTGGTAGCGGGCTGGGTACCTGCGGCCGCGGTGGTGGCCGGCGGCGCGGCGGTGGCGGGCTTGTCGCTGCTGCTGGAGCAGGCGGCGGTCGCTGCGAGAAGGGTGGCGGCGGCGAGGGTGAGGGCGGTGCGGCGCATGGGGTCCCCTGGTCTGGCTGGCGTGGTGAGGGGACCGTATCGGCGGGGCCGACAGCATGCGCACGATGTGACGGAGCTGTGACCAAAGAGGAAGCGCGGGCTCCCCACCTTGCTACGCTGAGGGCCCTCCACGCATGCGGAATCGCCCTAAGGTCGAGGCCCAGAACGGCCAGCCCTCGCACGAGGGACACCCTGCCCAGCGGCATGACGTACCCGAGTCGGCCGTGGCCTACGCTGCGGCCTGCTCCGCGAGCGCCGTCTTTGCCACGTCGAGCGACGCCTGCCAGGTCTGCATGTAGCAGGGCTCGGCGGCGGCGGTGCGGGCCTGCTCCCAGATGGGGTGCGCGCGCAGGGCGAGCACCGCTTGGACGTACGTGTCCCGCGCGGCGTCAACGTCGCCACCCTACTCGCGAGCCTCGGTCATCCCGCGGTCGGCCAGCACCACGGCAATGTGCAGCGGCAGCAGCTCAGCCGGGAGGGGCAGCGACTTGGGCATGCCGCCATCGTAGGCCAGGCTGCCGATGGGGCAGCTCAGTGGACGGTATGCGAGAGCCGGTGCGGGCCAAGGTAGTAGGAGAGCGCGGCATGCGACGGCCCGTCCGGGACCTCGCCGCCGACGAGCAGCTTGATCACCGCGGCCTCGGACACCCACTCCACCCGGGTCGCCTCGGAGATGTCGGTCGGCTCGCCGATCCGCGTGCAGCCGGTGACGTGGTACGAGCGGAAATGGGCGTCCGAGATGCCGGCCATGGCGTCGTACTCGGTCATCAGCTCGACCTGTCCGGGACGCCAGCCGGTCTCCTCTTCAACCTCGCGGGCGATGGCTGCGGCCGGCGCCTCGCCGGGGTCGGCCCAGCCTGCGGGGACCTCCCAACCCCAGCGGCCGGTGATGAACCGGTGGCGGTAGATCAGCAGGAACCGCCCCTGGTCGTCCGTGACGACGGCGGTGGTGGAGGCTCGGGGCATGCGGACGACGTGGTGGTCGAGTCGACCGACACCGGGCACCTCGACGTCGGCGAGCCACAGTTCCACCCATGGCGATCCGTAGACCTGCCGCTGGCCGTAGACCTGCCACTCCGAGTCCGCCACCGGGCCCTCCTCATGCGCGTGCGAGCTGGTATCCCGACTCTCTCACGCGTGCGGTCGGCTCTCGTACGGGCCTCTCGGTGGCCCGGGGAGTCAGGGACTGCTGGAGGGCGCGGGCTCGGAGGAGGAGGGGCTGGACGACAGTGGCGCCGGCGAGGTCGAGATGATGGGCGGCCTGATCGAGCGCGGTCAGCGCCGCCTCGCGGCCGCCACCTGCTGCGAGAGCCCGGGCGAGATTGGCAGCGACCCACGCTCGGCGCCGCGGTGCGGCCGCCTCGGCATGGCCCACAGCCTGCTGGAGAAGGTCGGCGGCGGTGTCACGGCGGCCTGCGGTCTATTCGACGATGGACTGCATGGTCAGGAGCCAGGCAGTCAGGTCGTCGGCCTCTCCCTCGCCGGCGGCGACAGCGCCGAGATGGAAGTGTGCCTCCTCGGTTACTGTCCCACCAGGAGAAGGAGGAGGCCATGGCACTCGTCAGAAGGGGTTCGCGGAGCATCAGCGTCGACGGCGTCACCTACCGATGGACGGTCCGCAGGCGGGCGACCTACGCGCGCGGCCTGGCCTGGCGGCCGTTGGCCTACGCGGCGAACAGGACGAGACACCAGGCACCACGCTGGTGGTCACCACGAACCGGCCCCACCCAAGCAACTGGCTCGGCGTCCCTGCACGCGCCGTCCTGCCAGCAGAGGTGGCTACAGCAATCCGGACGGCCCGAGCCGGGGGCTGGACACCGGAGAAGCCCGGGCCGCCCTTCCAGCTCGACCAATCCGAGGGATTCACGCCTGTCGGTTGACCCGCAACCGGGTGAGCTGCATCACAGAAGATCCGTGGGAATGCAACACGCGCAGGTTCCGACGTCGCGAACACGGCGTCGGGAAATGACCTGCTCAATCACCACACCGTTCATGCGCACACGAGCTCTGCGGACACGAGCAGGCGTTGCGCGATGTCCCTGCTCCAGGCCGGTGTCGACACCACGGTGATCGCGCTCTGGCTCGGACACGCTGGCGTCCGCTCCACCGACGCCCACGTCCAAGCTGACATGACCATCAAGGAGACGGCGCTCTCCCTGACTGCACCGGTCACCGCCCGCCCCGGCCGCTACCAGTCCACCGACAAGGTCCTCGCGTTCCTCGACCGCCTGTGAGTCGTGAGCGGAGCGGGGGTGACAGTCCGCCTCGATAACCTGCGGCGGTGGCTGATGATTCGTTGAAGTTCCTGATCGATGCCGATCACGGGCAGTTCTATGTCCAATGCCTTGAGCCCTACGACGCGTGGATGGCCGAGCACGCGACGGACCCGGACCTGCCGCCGGCTGGCTGGACCGACGAGGCGGTACACGTTCACCGCATCGGGGTGGAACCGCACTCGATCTCCGTCGGCACCGCGCGGGATGACATGGTCGAATCGCTGATCACCATCCACACGTCCGTGCCAATGATCGAGTCGGCGGCTGAACACATCGTGGAGGTGGACCTGGCCGCCCCGACCGGCAGACTCGCCCTGTCCAGCCCGGGAGTCCACCCGGAGGACGGACCGAGCACGACCGTTCCCGCTGGGCTGTTGCGAGCCCGGATCTCGTACATCCCGTCTGACCCACCGGCCGCCGACACCAACGGCGGACCCGGCGATCACTTCCTCTATCGAATCGACCTCTGGCCCGCCGACCAGCCCTGCGGGCTCGTCGTCCTCAAGCAGGGCCCGAATCCCTGGGCAGGATAGATCCTCCCGCCATCGACTATGCCGAGCAGAACAGCCGCCGCACAGCCCACGAGCAGGCTTGCTGACAACCTTCTCGGCATAGCCGCGGTCTCGGCATAGGTCGATCACGATCAGCGGGTAGCGGGTATCGGCCGAGCTTGACCAGTTCGTCCTGGAGCCGGCCGCTGTGGTGGGCGGCGGCGAGCCGGCCGACCTATTGGGCGGCTGTGGTGAACGCGATGCGGTGTCCGGCCTGGCAGGCCCGGACCGCGAGCCCGGTGGCGAGGTGGGCCATGCCGGTCCCGGGCGGGCCGAGGAACACGACGTTCTCCTTGCCCGCGATGAAGTCCAGTGTTCCCAGGCGGGAGAGTTGTTGGCGCGTCAGGCCGCGCAGATGGGTGACGTCCAGCGCCTCGATCGTTTTGATCGCGGGGAAGCGCCCCTCAGAGTTCACCGTTCGGTGGTGAGTCGCAGCTGTGCGCTTTCGCTGGTCACGGCTAGTGCCGCATCAGGCAACGTTGGCCCTGGCGACGACCTCGCGTAGCCGTTCGTCGGCGGCGTGCTTGTTCCGCCAGATGATGTAGCGGCG
>NZ_JBHVWC010000146.1:0-4689 GCF_042882445.1 Kitasatospora sp. NPDC058218
ACAGAGACCTTCGACAAGCCTCATCTTCCCAGCGCAGAAGGCACTTTCGCGTTCCCGCTCATGATCCGGACACCGCCGCAAGTGAAACACGCAGGTTAATGGTGGAGTCGGGTATTAGAACCCTCGGAATGGGTGGGGCTATTCATCGAGGTACTGGTGTCTGATGTCGGCGGGCGAGATGACGAGCTGGCCTTCGCGGACCTGCCACTCAGTCGTCCCATCGACTTCATGGCTGGCTAGGAACAGGCCCCGGATGAGGTCCCCGTCGTCGTCGGAGGCTGGGACCCGGGCGATCTCTTGGAGCTGGTTCGTGAACCAGTCCAGGGCCGATGCGCGGATGTCGGCGCCGTAGAAGATGTAGTGGGTCCAGTTGACCTGCTGCCGAGGTGTGCCCCATCCGCCGGAGTAGTGATCGTCGGCGTGGGACGAGATGATCTCTTGGACGGTGACGAGCTGCGTTTCGTCGCACTCCAGCCATCCTCTGACCGACACGTAAACGCCCATCTTGTATGTCCTTTCTGTCGCTGTCAGTCCTGGTGTGAGAGCCGTCGGCAGCGGAACGGTGACCTGCCGGGCCTCCTTGCGCTGGGCACGGGGCACGTAACCCCCGGCGAAGAAACCGGCGGTCGCGATGCGCGGCTCGACCACAGCCAGCCGAATGCCGACGGCGGTCCACCCCGAGTACCCGACCGGGCCGCCGATGCCGGGCAGTGAAAGGAGGGCGTCCAGGGTGGTCCGCCATTCCGGGACCGCCTTTTCGACCAGCGGGCCGATGAAGGACTCGAAGATCTCGTCGACCGGCTCGCCGGCCCGCATCGCCCGGCGAAGGTCGGCGCGGGCCTGCTCGTCGGCGGCGGAACGGGGCCGGTCGCCGCACCCGGGGGCGATGGCGGCCACCGCGTAGCCGTGCGCCGCGCAGTGCCGGGCCCGGGCCACCAGCCGGGATGCCCCTTGGGCAGGCCGTTGTTGTGGGCCATCAGGATCAGCGGGGCCGGTGCGGTGGATTCAGGCGTCCACACGGTGCCGGGGATCTCGCCGAGGTGAATTCGCGTTCGAGGATGCCGTCATCGAGACGCTGTTCAGAAGTGAATTGCACGGTCGTGCTTTTCGGGAGGGCTCTTGAACGGCGCTCCCGGACGACCTATCGCCCGACCGTGACCCCGGAGGGGAGCACCCATGTCGATACTGCGTTCACGGGTACCACCTCCTCGTTCTCTCGCACGGCCTCCGGAAACGTAGCAGTGGCCGCCGTGGTTCGCCAACGGGTTTCCACGCGGGCTCCGTGGCCGGACGCCACTGAGTCGGACACACGACTGCGGGGGGAAGACGCCGGGGCGGCGCTCGGTCGAGTGCCGCCCCGGGTTCGTCAGCGCGGTGTCAGTAGGTGTAGATGGTGTAGGTGACGTCGGTGCGGCCCGCGTAGGCGTAGCTGAGGGCGAAGCGGTGGGTGTCGGGGCGGTAGATGCCGTAGGTGGTGCGGCCGGTGCCGAGCCAGTCGCCGACGACGGGGAGGTCGCCTTTCTCGCCGTAGGCGGCGGTGGAGACGGTGCCGTCGTCGTGGCGGAGGATGAAGAGGTTGGGGTCGCCTGCGTTGCGGCCGGGGCGGAAGAGGCCGAACTGGGCGTGCTTGACGCCGTCCCAGTCGCCGACGACGGGGAGGTCGCCGGGGTCGCCGAAGCGCATCGTGGTGATGGTGCCGTCGTCGTGGCGTACGGCGAGCAGGCCGGTACCGGGGCGGTAGACGGCCAGCTGGTCCGACCGGGCGCTGCCGTCCCACTTGCCGACGACGGGGAGGTCACCGGGGTCCCCGAACTGCACGGTCGAGACGGACCCGTCACGGTGGCGCAGGGCGAAGGTGGAGGTGCTCGGCCGGTAGATCGCCTGCTGGCACTGGCAGGTGCTGTCCCAGTTGCCGACGACGGGGACATCGCCCAGGTCACCGAAGTGCCAGCTGGTGGACGGCGTCGAGTCGGTCTTGTTGTACGAGAACACCCAGTTGCCGTTGTCGAACAGGCCGTTGTGGCTGGTGGGGCCACTGAAGTAGCCGGTGAACGGCACGCCTGCCTGGGGACCGCGGACCCACGTCGGCATCGAGGTGCTCGCGGTGTGGCCGTGGTCGTCGGTGACCGTCTCGGTCACGGTGTAGCGGCCGCCCACGCCGTAGTCGTGGGTGAGGGTCGTGGGCGCGTTGGGGCCCTCGACGACCGTGGGGGCGGTGCCGTCACCGAAGTCGTAGACGCGCCGGACGATCGGCCAGGGGCCGATGCTCTGGGAGTTCACCACGATGCCGGCGCGGGAATAGTCGCCGTTGCCCCAGGTGAACCGCGCCTGGAGCTCCTGGACCGGGGCGAGGGTGACCTTGGCGGTGGACGTGCGGACCACGCCGGACGGGCCGGTCCCGGTCAGCGTCGCGGTGTACGTGCCGGCGGCCGGGTAGTTGTGGTCGATGAACTTGTACCCGGGGTCGACCAGCTGGGGCACGCTGCCGTCGCCGAAGTCCAGGGTGCCGGTTCCCGGCCCCCAGCTGGCGGTGTAGCTGACCTCGAACCGTGCGTTGAGCGGGTAGCCCGGCTGGCCGTACGGGACGCCGCTCATGTTGACGTTCAGCGGGTCCTGGAGCTCGATGGCCCCGCGGTCCCGGAAACCCGCGGTCCCGAGGTTGGGGACACCCGGGTGGTCGGCCGGCGCGTCGCCGTAGACGTCGGTGGCCAGCATGCCGGGGGCGGTCGTGTCTGCCGCGTCCGTCACGGCCGCGGTGGCGGACGGGGTGTAGTTGTTGACGACCCGGTTGAACCCCGGGTCGGTGTTGTTGTCGTGCTCGCCCTGTCCGGTGGCCCGGAAGGCCTCGGAGGTGGCGTAGGACGTGCCGCCCCAGGAGTAGGAGTCGGTGCCCGACGGCACGACGGTGTTGTAGTCGACCTTGGTGCCCTGTGCGGAGCCGGTCGACACCACCAGCGGGGTCGCCGTCGGGACCGTGCCGTCGCAGGAGGCGGTGGGGACCCTGGTCAAGATGTTGTTCTCGACCACCGCGCCGGTGGAGGTTCCGGCGAGCTCCAGGTCGGTCTGGCAGTTCCGCCCGAAGGTGTTGCTCACCACGACGGTGCCGGGGGCGTCGGTGGCGATCACGCCCCGGCCGGTGCCGTCGGCGATCTGATTGGTGGTGACGACGGTGCCGCTGACCCCGGCCTCGACCGCGACGCCGGCGACGGGCGCCCCGAAGAACCGGGTACGGCTTACCGTGACGTCTGCGCTGGCCCCGGTGATCCGGACGGTCGGGGTCGCCTGCGGGAAGGCCCGGACGCCGTTGAAGACCGGGTCGCCGCCGCTGGCGTCGTCGCGGTCCAGGACGATCCGCGTGGAGTCCTTGACGAGCACGGCCTCCTGCGGGGCCTTGAGGTTGAGACCGGTGACGGTGACGTCGTGGACGCCGTCGAGCAGCAAGGCGTGCGGAGCGGGGTTCGAACCCTGGCTCCACTCCTCGGTTCCCACGAACGTGCTCGGCACGCGGTACGGGATGTCGCTCTTGAAGACGATCGGCTTGCCCGGCAGGCCGGAGCGCTTGACGGTGACCTGGCCGATGAACCGGCGGTTGGGCGCGATGTCGACAGTCTGCCCCGGTTCGACCACGTCGGCGGCGGCCTGGACGGTGCAGAACGGCTGCCCCTTGGTACCGGTGCCGGTGTCCGAGCAGTTCGCGCTGGGACCGTTGTCCACGTAGAGCACGGCGCTCGCGGCGTGGGCGGTGAACGGCAGTACGGTCCCGGCGACCGCGGAGCCGGCGATCGCGACGGCCAGGCCGACGCGACGGGATATTGCCATGACTGGGGTCCCCCTGGTGTGACTCGGTGTGAGGTCGGCGTCGTCCTGAGCGGCACGCCGGCGGAGGCTCTTCGCAGACGGACTGAATGGAAGGGCGGCACAAGTATCCACGAGCCCTTCACGCGGCCTCAACCGGGTATCCCGCCGGTGGGAGGGCAGTTCGCCGGGCCGTCCGCTCTTCCTCAACGCCGCATCGTCGCGCCCGGACCCACTGCCGACCGCCGACGCCGGGGGCCGCTAACGTGGCCGGGCCGGACTCGACTGAAGGGGAGGAAGGGATGCATCCAGCAGTGGAATCCCTCATCGGGCTGATGCCGCCGCACGGTGGCTCCGGTGACGTCGTCGACTGGGACTCGGTGGAGCAGACCCTCGACGTGTCGCTGCCGAGCGATTTCCGGGACTTCGTCGCCGTCTACGGTGCGGGGTCGATCGATGATCGGGTGGAGATCGCCTCACTTCAGGCCGGGGAGTCCGACCGTGCGGACATCCCGACGATGACACTGCGTGCGTCCGGCGAGCGATGGATCGAGGAAACCGGGTCTGACTACCCGCGCTTTCCGGCGCAGGGATCCCTCATCGGCTGGGGCAGGTTGAAGAGCTACGGGCTGGCGTATGGGTATTTGTACTGGCGGTCGGCAGGGCCTGATCCGGACCGGTGGCCGGTGGTGGTCTGGAAGCACGGTGGTGAGGGATTCGTCGAGCATCCCTACGGCATGGCGGAGTTCCTGGTGCGCATCCTCCAGGAAGCGGGTTCGCTGGACCTGGACCAACGCGATGTGACGGCTCGTCTTTTTAGGTGCGGGGGTCGGTTGTTGGGTTGGGGTGTTGTGGATGGTTTGGGGGTGTGACGGTCCGGTGAGCTGGGGTCGG
>NZ_JBHVWC010000147.1:0-4276 GCF_042882445.1 Kitasatospora sp. NPDC058218
GACGCCAACATCAGGCCCGGACCAGCCACTACAAGAGACGAGGCCACAGCCCAAGAGCTGAAGCCTCGTCACGGTAAGCACCGTTGCAGTACTAGAAGAGGTCCGCGCGATTGTGCCGTTGGAGACCGTCCAGGATCTCGCGCAGCCACGGTCTGCGGACGGCCGGCAGCCGAGCCAGGGTGTGCCGGAACACTCCCGGGTCGGCCCGGAACAGGCGACCGGGGAGCAGCGCGGGCGCGTCGAAGTCGTCACGGAGGACGCCGTCGGGCAGGCCTCCCGACATGGGAACGGGTGGGTCCGACTCGGGGGAGACCATCCACAGCCACACTCCGAACGGCAGTGGCACCAGGTGCGCCGCCGGGTTTGCCGGGGCCCAGGCCTCCCCCGTCTGCGGATGGGACGGCACGAGGAGGATGTCGGCACCCCCGCGGGGAGCAGGCAGCCCCGGTCCGGCCAGGACGGCGCGCTGCGCGAGCGGACCTGCGGGTAGCAGTGCGTGGAGCGCGCGTTGGAACACCTCCCCGACCAGGCCGTCCGGGACGATCACCGTGCGACCCTCCGAGGCCACCAGCAGGTGGGCGAGCGCCCGGCCTGCCGCCGCCTCCCACCGCGGGCTCCACGACCACCAGTAGTTCGCCCAGTGGCCCGCCCCCGTCCGTGCCCCCCATGCGGCAATCGGCTCGAACGGGGGCGTACCCCTTCCTTCCGCCATCAGGTCCCCCCAGGAGAGCGGTGCGGCGTCGACTCCGCCGACGGGGAGGCGGCGCACGGCGGTCGGGGCGAGCCACATCGCCTGCCACAGCGAGCAGTCGTCGATCCGACTCGCTACTGGCAGAGCACATTCCACGCAGGCCACGTTGGGACCGTCGGCCCCGTCGAGGCCGCAGCAGTAGCCGCCTCCGCGGTTCTCCGGGATCAACACGGTTCGGCGGGCGTTGCCGGGCGCGATGACGATCGCACCCGGCGCGCCGTCGGACAGGGCGTAGACCGGCGCGTAGACACCGCGGGCGGCCGCCTCGTTCGGATGGATTTCCTCCCACCTTCGCCACGGCGGCCCCCAGGGCTCCGAGTCCACGGCGAACGTGCCCGACTCCATGAGCACCGGGAGCTGAATCCCGTTCCCGTACTTCTGATGGGCGTGGACCGGCAGGGCGACCTGGGACAGCGGAGTGGTCAGCTCAGCGCCACATCCCGCACACACGAAAACGAACAAACGTCCTCCGTCTGGGAAACGGAGGCATCATCGCAGCTCGGCAGCGGCCGACCAATCGGTTTTCAGGACGGCCTGAGGCCCAGTCGCCCGACACTCAGCGTGTGCAGCCCACAGAAGCTGAGCCAGAACCCAGGCGAAACCGTTCTGGTGGGGCGGGCCACCTGCCGGGGGCAGCCGTCGACGGCGAGGCTGCGGGGCTGGCGTTGGGTGCTCTTCCCGCAGGCCGACGCGACGCCTCCCGGCCTGGGCACGCGGTGTCCGTCCATCGTTCGTCGACGGTGAAGCCGCCGGGGTCAGCAGATCTTCCGGTAGGACACCTCGGGTAGGTAGGTATCCCAGTCGGCTTGGGGCAGTCCGCCTCCGGCTCGTTCACAGATGGCGGCGGCTCCCTGGTTCGGGGCGACCGTGATCTCGTGTTCGGGCGCGTGCTCAGTTGCTATGCGCAGGGTGCGGTCGTTGGGGCCGAACACCAGGGAGAGCGTGGCACCTCCTACCGTGGGTAGGGCGGGACCGAGTGCTTGGTGGGATGCGAGGTCCCACATCCGCAGCGTGCCGTCGGTGCCCGCAGCGGCCAGGGTGCGGCCGTTGTTGGAGAAGGCGAGTGCGGAGATGGGGTCGAACCCTCCTACGGCGGTGGGTCTGAAGGTGCCGGGCAGTACACCCAGGTTTCTCTCGGCATTGCCGTCCCAGAGGGTGACGCGGCCGGCTTCATCGCCGGTGGCCAGGTACTTGCCGTCCGGGCTGAAGGCCACGGTGTGGGTCGTGTTCTGGGTGAGCGTACGTGGGTTCACTTGGCCGGATGGCAGGTCGGCGAGTTGGTTGTGTGAGGTGACGATGAGCTGTCCGTCCGGCCGGACGGCGAGTCGTTCTCCAGCGGCGTCGAAGATCACCCGGGTCCTGGTCCGCTGGGATACGTCCCAGACCTCGACGAACGACGCCTGCTGCGGCATCCGTGAGACCAGGAGCGATCTTCCGTCCGGTGTGAAGGCGATCGCGTTGACGTCGGCCGCAAGGTAACCTTCGGGAGCCACGAGGTGCAGGGTTGCGGTCGTGCGACCGGTGGAGATGTCCCAGATGGACACGCTGGGCGCTGAGCTGTACTGGTCGACGTCGACGACACCGTAGGCGAAGGCTCCCCCGTCGGGACGGAACGCCATGAGGACGGTGCAGGGGAGGGAAACCTGCTTGCCGTTGGGGTGCGCCGGGCAGGACATGTCGGGAAGGTCGACGACGTGTCCTCCGTTGCGGAGATCGCGCAGTTGGAAGCGGTACATGTCCCCGCCCGTGGGCGACGGCAGCGTGGCAAGCGTGCCACCGTCGGGGCTGAACACGGCAGCCGCGATCGGCTGGCTCGTCCAGGCCGGGGCGAGGGCGTTCGTGATGTCGATGGTGCGGACCACTGCTCCGGTCGAGCCTTCCAGGTAGCGGATCCGGTGTGCGTCCGGATCCAGTCTGAACTGGCTGGAGTCGGTGTTGGCGAGCGGATGCCGCAGGAGTGGGACCGATGGTGTGTCAAGGCGCCACAGCAGCATCTCCTTGCCGTCCGAGGCCACCATGAGCGTTCCGTCCGCGCTGAACGCCGCCTCCGTGATGTCGGGATGGTCGATCCGTGGGAGCTCCGTACCCGAAGCGGTGTCCCAGAGGCGGACTCTCCCGCTGTCGACGACTGCCAGCCGGCGGCTGTCCGGCGTGAACTCGACCGCCTGGCCGAGGCACTGCTGCGCGGTGGCCTCGGGAGCCCCGGAGAGCGGGACTTCGCGCTGTTCGGGCACGTTCCACACCTGGACCCGCTCGCCCGGAACGCATAACGCCATCAGGCGGTCGTCGGGGCTGACCGACGCTTCGGGGTACGGGTAGTTCTGCGTGCGGTTCTCCGCCCACAGCCGCCGCTGCCTGACTTCCGGTATACGGCGCAGCTCGTCGCGGGTGACCTGCTTGTTCGCGCCGTCCCTGGTACGTCGTTCGAGAAGCAGCCGGCCGGAGCGGACATCCAGGACCTGGATCACGTCGTCCGTGCCTGCGGTGGCGAAGAGGAGCAGCGTCCGCCCACTCGGACCGAGCCGGCCCGCGGTTCCGCTCAATCCGGAGTCGAACGGGTAACCTGCCCCCAGGGAGCCGCCCTTACGCTCTGCGGTCAGGTCCCACACGTTCACGTGATCGTGCTTGAATACGGCGAGTGTCCGGGCGTCGGCGCTCATGTCCTCCACGTCATCGGCCTCGGCCCCCAGGCCGGGGAGTGTTGCCACTCGCCGGTGTGTGTCGACGTCCCACTTCACCACCTCGTCCCGGCCCACACCGACCAACGTGCGGCCGTCGCCGCTGAGGAAGTGCGTCTGCGGGACGGCTTTGTCGGACGGCGGATCGGTGAAGACGTCCTGGTCCGGCTGGACGGTGGCGCCGAGCAGTGCGGACCGTGACTCGGGGAGATCGGCGGTCTTCCACGCGGCGAGGCTCAGCCGCATCGCCGTGACCGGGTCGGAGGAGCGCATGCCGTCCGCCACCGCGGCGGCCCGGCGGGCGGCGGCCTCCGTGCGGCGGCGTTCGCCGGTCAGGTTCTGCTGCCACGCGATCTCCCCGGCCAGCAGGACGAGCACGACAAGGGCGGACAGCGTGGTCACCAGGGTCCGCAGCCGCCGGGCGGAACGCTCCGCGCTTCGGTGCTCCTGGTCGCGGGCGGCGAGACCGGCGGTGAGGAAGCGGAGCTCCAGCAGGGTGAGGTCATCGCGGTGCTCCTCGGTCGCGAAGGTCGCTACGGCCGCTGCCAGACGAGTGCCCCGGTAGAGCGCTCCGGGGTCATGGCCCAGTTCCTCCCACACCTTGGCCGCTTCGGTGAGGCGCCGATGCTGGCGCAGCCTGTCGCGGCTGTCCTCGACCCACGCGTTGAGCCGCGGCCAGCAACTGATCAAGGCCTCGTGGGCCAGGTGGACGGTGTCGCCGTCCAGGGTGATCAGCCGGGCCCGGGCCAGGCCTTCCAGCACCGCCGCTGTATCGGTGCCGCCGTCACCGGTCCCCAGGGACTCCAGCTCGGCGCGGTCGGCGGGACGGCTCGTGTCCTGCACGCCC
>NZ_JBHVWC010000148.1:0-4193 GCF_042882445.1 Kitasatospora sp. NPDC058218
ACCGACGGAACACCCGCCACCGTCACCGGCACCCTCCGCCGCGACGAAGGCGGCACCCGCCGACTCCTCACCTCCCTCGCCGAAGCCCACACCACGGGTACCACCGTCGACTGGACGGCCCTTCTCCCCACCGGCCGGCCCACCCCCGTGGACCTCCCCACCTACCCCTTCCAGCGCGAACGCTTCTGGCTCGACGCCCCCGCGACCGCCAACCCCCGCACCGCAGGGCTCGACTCCGCCGAGCACCCCCTGCTCAGCACCCTCCTGACACTCGCCGACAGCGACGAACTCGTCCTCACCGGCCGGATCGGCCTCGCCGACCACCCCTGGCTCGCCGACCACGCCGTCTGGAACACCCCGCTCCTCCCCGGCACCGCCCTCGTCGAACTCGCCCTCCACGCCGGCCGCCGACTCGACTGCGAGCACCTCGAAGAGCTCACGCTGGAAGCCCCGTTGGCCTTCCCCGAGGAGCATGGCGTCCGCCTCCAGGTCCGCGTCGGCGCGCCCGAGGAGGAGACCGGCCGCCGCCCCGTCACCATTCACTCCGCCCCCGACACCCCCGACGACCCTGACGCCCTCTGGACCCGCCACGCGACCGGCGTCCTGGCGGTGACCGGTCCGGCGGTGCCGGCGGACGCATGGGAACTCCCGACAGCGGCGCTCGAACCGGACGACGCGCTCTACGGCCGGCTGGCCGAGGTCGGCTTCGACTACGGTCCGGCGTTCCAGGGCGTGCGGGCCCTCGGGCGGCGGGGGGACGACCTCCTCGCTGAGGTCGTGCTCCCGCCCGAGCGGCACGACGACGGCTTCGGGCTGCACCCGGCGCTGCTGGACGCCGCCCTGCACGCCTGCCTGCTCCAGGGAGCGGACGGCGTCCGCCTGCCGTTCTCCTGGTCCGACGTCGCCTTCCACGCCGACCCGGCCACCGCGTTGCGAGTCCGGTTGACGCGGACCGGGCCGGACACCGTCTCGCTCACCGCGACCGACGACGCCGGAAAGCCGGTCGTCTCGGTCGGCTCGCTGACACTGCGGCCGGTCACGCCGGAGCAGTTCAGCGCCACCGCCCGGAGCCACCGCGATTCGCTGTACCAGGTGGACTGGGTGCCCGTGCCCACCTCCCCGGACGCCACCGGCGAGGCGCCGTTCCTGCTCGGCGCCGAGAACACCGGACACCCCGGGACCGCAGCGGCCCCCTGGTCCGCCGGGGCCGTCGAGCCGGCCGAGCTGCTCGCCGCGGTCTGCGCCGGGACCACGGTGCCGGGGACGGTCGTGGCGCCCTTCCTGCCCGGCCCCGAGGCGACGCCCGAGGCCGTCCACGCCGCAACGGCCCGCGCACTGGGCCTCGTCCAGGCCTGGCTGGCCGAGGAGCGGCCGGCCGGCTCCCGGCTGGTGCTGCTCACCCGCGGCGCGGTGGCCGTGGACTCCGCGGAGGACGTCACGGACCTCGTCCACGCGCCGCTCCGGGGTCTGGTCCGGTCCGCCCAGTCCGAGAACCCCGGCCGCCTCGTGCTGGCGGACCTCGACGACCACCCCGACTCCTACCCGGCGCTGGTCCGGGCGCTCGGCTCGCCGGAGTCGCAGCTGGCGGTCCGCGCCGGGCGGGTGTCCGCCGCCAGGCTGGTGCCGGCCACACCGGCCACTCCACCCGCGCCCGCGCCCGACGGACCGTTCGACCCCGCCGGTACGGTGCTGGTGACCGGCGGCACCGGCCTGCTCGGCAGCCTGCTCGCGCGTCACCTGGTCACCCGGCACGGCGTGCGGCACCTGCTGCTGCTCAGCCGGCACGGGCTCGCCGCGGACGGCGCGGCCGAACTCCGCGCCGACCTCACCGCGTCGGGTGCCACGGTGACGATCGCGGCCTGCGATGCCGCCGACCGGGAGGCGCTCGCCGCCGTCCTGGCTGAGGTGCCCGCCGAACAGCCACTGACCGCCGTGGTGCACACGGCCGGCGTGCTGGACGACGGCGTGCTCACCGCGCTGACCCCCGACCGCGTGGCGGCCGTCATGCGGCCGAAGGCCGACGCGGCGTGGCACCTCCACGAGCTGACGCGCGGGAGCGAGCTGCGGGCCTTCGTGATGTTCTCCTCGGCGGCCGGGGTGCTGGGCCAGGCCGGCCAGGCGAGCTACTCGGCGGCCAACGCCTTCCTCGACTCCCTCGCGCAGCGGCGCCGGGCGGAGGGACTGCCCGCGCACTCCCTGGCCTGGGGCCTCTGGGCGGAGGCCGGCGGGATGACCCGCCACCTCGCCGAGGCCGACCTGCGGCGGCTGAGCCGCACCGGCCTCGCCGCCATGCCGTCCGCCCAGGGTCTCGCGCTCTTCGACGCCGCCCTCGCGACCGACCGCGCGGTGCTGGTGCCCGCCCGCCTGGACACCGCCGCGCTGCGGGCGCAGTCCGACGTCGCGCCGCTGCTCCGGGGCCTGATCCGCCCCACCGGCCGCCGCCGGACGGCCGCACCCGGCACGGTGACGTTCCGGCAGCGGTTCGCCGAGCTGGCACCGGCCGAGCGCGGCCGCGCCGTGCTCCACCTGGTCCGCGCCCACGTGGCGGCCGTCCTGGGCCACGCCTCGCCGGACCGGGTCGAAGCGGACCGCGGCTTCCTCGACCTCGGACTCGACTCGCTCACCGCGGTCGAGCTGCGCAACCGGCTCGGCGCGGAGACCGGGGGCCGGCTGCCCGCCACGCTGATCTTCGACCACCCGACCCCGGCCGCCGTCGCCCGGCATCTGGAGGCCGAGGCCTTCCCGGTGGAGCAGACCGTCGGGGCCGCGGACCCCGCCGAGGCCGACGAGGTCGACGAGGTCGAGTTCCGCCGGGCCCTGGCGGCGATCCCGATGGTCCGCCTCCAGGAGGCCGGGCTGGTCCGGGCGCTGCTCCGACTCGCCGACGTCGCGGACCCGTCCGCCGCCGGGGTCGACGAGGAGGAGGAGCACGGCAGCGCGCTCGACACGATGGACCTGGAAGACCTCGTCCGGGTTGCCCTCGGTGACAGCTGATCACCACTCACCACGTCCCAATGGCCCGGAGTTTCGGAGTTCGCGATGACCGCATCCAGTGAAGAAGTCGTCAAGGCGCTGCGGGCCTCCCTCAAGGAGGCCGAGCTCCTGCGGCAGCAGAACCGCAAGCTGACCGCCTCCGCCTCCGAGCCGATCGCCATCGTCGGCATGGCCTGCCGCTACCCCGGGGGCGTCAAGTCCCCCGAGGACCTCTGGCAGTTGGTCGCGACGGGCAGCGACGCGATCACCGGCTTCCCGGAGGACCGCGGCTGGGACGTGGCCTCGCTGTACGACCCGGATCCGGAGGCGGTCGGCAAGACCTACACCCGGGCCGGCGGGTTCCTGCACGACGCCGCGCTGTTCGACCCCGACTTCTTCGGGATCAGCCCGCGCGAGGCCCTCGCCATGCACCCGCAGCAGCGACTGCTGCTGGAGACCGCGTGGGAGGCCTTCGAGCGGGCCGGCATCGCCCCCTCGTCGATGCGCGGCAGCAGGGCCGGCGTGTTCGCCGGCGTGATGCACCAGGACTACGCCGCCCGGCTGCGCGAGACGCCCGAGGACCTTGAGGGCTACCTGATGACGGGCAGCCTGGGCAGCGTGGTGTCGGGCCGGGTGGCCTACGCCCTCGGCCTGGAGGGCCCGGCCGTCACGGTGGACACGGCGTGCTCGTCCTCGCTGGTCGCCCTGCACCTGGCGGCGCAGGCGCTGCGCAACGGCGAGTGCACGATGGCGCTCGTCGGCGGCGTCACCGTGATGACCGGGCCGGGCGGATTCGTCGAGTTCAGCCGCCAGCGCGCACTGTCCCCCGACGGACGGTGCCGGGCGTTCGCCGCCTCGGCGGACGGGACCGGCTGGGCGGAGGGCGTCGGCGTCCTGCTGGTCGAGCGGCTCTCGGAGGCACGTCGAAACGGGCACCGGGTGCTGGCCGTGGTCCGCGGCTCGGCGATCAACCAGGACGGCAGCAGCAGCGGCTTCTCCGCACCGAACGGCCCCGCACAGCAGCGGGCGATCCGGGAGGCGTTGAAGAACGCCCGGCTCTCGGCGGCGGACGTCGACGCGGTGGAGGCGCACGGAACGGGCACCCGCCTCGGCGACCCGATCGAGGCGCAGGCCCTGCTCGCCACCTACGGGCAGCAGCGGACCGCCGAACAGCCGCTCTGGCTCGGCTCGTTGAAGTCCAACATCGGCCACACCCAGGC
>NZ_JBHVWC010000149.1:0-4013 GCF_042882445.1 Kitasatospora sp. NPDC058218
CACACCCTCCCGGTCGGTGGTGTGGTCGTCCGCGAAACGACGGTCACCCGTCGCGTCCGGCACGTACTTCACACAGACAACGATCCTCAAGCTCACGGCCTGTCTCCTGTACTGGTCTCGTCCGGCGGCTGCGGCTGTGCAAGCGGGCGCGAACTCGGCACGCACCCGCTCCGGGCAGCGTGTTCCCGTGCCGGTCCGGAACTTCCTGGCAGCATACTCGTCGGCAGTCGAATGACACTACCGGCCAGTAGCTTACGCCGCCGAGCCCCGGCCGACCGCCCCGCACAGCGCCTCGCGGCGGCCCCCGAAGGACCCCCGGCCCGGCCGGACCGCGCGGCGGCTCGCACTGCCGTCAGCCCTCATCCTGCCCCAGCCCCGCGCCCGCACCACCTGACGGGGCGGCGCATCCGGGGTGGGATTCACCACCCCCGCCGCACGGCTCCGCTCCGGCGGATCAGACCGCCTCGCCCAGCGCCGCGATCACGTCGGCCCTGCGCGGCAGCCCGGCCGCCCGGCGCACCACCCGGCCGTCCGCGTCCAGGACCAGGACCGTCGGCGTCCGCAGGATCTCCAGCCGGCGGACCAGGCCCAGCTGCGCCTCGGCGTCCAGCTCGACGTGCGCCACTCCCTCGACCATGCCCGCCACCTCACCGAGCACCCGCCGGGTGGCGCGACAGGGTTGGCAGAAGGCGGTCGAGAACTGCAGCAGGGTGGCCCGCTCGCCCAGCGCCTCCCCCAGGTCCGCCGCCGAGAGCCGAACCGCCCCGTCCTTCGTGCGCACCCGCAGCCTCCCGTCGCGCTTGGCCCGCAGCAGCCCGAACGCACTCGCCACCGCGAGCACGACAACGCACACCACCAACCCGGTCATCCCCCCAGTCTGCCCCGGCCGCCGCGGGCTCCGACAGGGTGGTCGACCGGTGGGCCGGGGTCCGCGTACGATCGCCGGGTGGACTCCGACCGCCCCGCACAGCCGCTGCTGACCACCCGCCGCGTGGTCGACCTGTGCCGGGCCACGGCCTCGCGCTGTCACTGACGCGCCCCGCCGTCCCCCCACCAGCGATCCAGCCCCGGAGTCCCCGTGCAGATAGACCCCCGCGGCCCGCGGTTCGCCGCCGCGCTCACCACAGCCGTCCTCATCGCCGTCCTGCTCAGCGGCAGCGGCCTGCTGCTCGCCCTCCAGGGCGCCGTCTTCGGCCTCGGCGCCGTCGGCGGCCTGCGCCGGTCGCCGTACGGCTGGCTGTACCGGACCCTGGTCCGCCCCCGGCTGGCACCGCCGACCGAGACCGAGGACGAGCGGCCGCCGCGCTTCGCCCAGGGCGTCGGCCTGGTCTTCGCCGCCGTCGGCACGCTCGGCTTCCTCACCGGGGTGACCTGGCTCGGACTGCTGGCCACCGGGTTCGCGCTCGCCGCCGCCTTCCTCAACGCCGTCTTCGGCTACTGCCTCGGCTGCGAGATGTACCTGCTGCTCCGCCGCTCGCAGGGCCGGCTCGACCCCGCCTCCTGACCCGCCGGGAAAGGTTCCCGGCCGGCCCATCACGGACGTCACACTCCCGTCACCCGCTCGACCGCCTGCCTCAGGTGACAGCGGGCACTCGTTCGGGGGATCATCTCCGTGTATCACCCGTGGCCGCCGCGGCGTGCCGCGCCTCCGGTCGGCCCCACGTACGACACGGGTACCGCCGGACCGGGCCACCAGGGCCCGTGGGAAGTCAGGACTGACCGTGGCAGAGCTCGTGTACCCGCCGGTGATCGGCGCCGCACTGACCGTCTTCCGCGCGCTCGACGTGCGCATCAGGATCGTCGGCGCCGAACACATCCCCGCCAAGGGCGGAGCGGTACTGGTGAGCAATCACATCAGCTACCTGGACTTCCTCTTCGCCGGCCTCGGCGCCTACCGCGGCGGCAAGCGCAAGACCCGCTTCATGGCGAAGGACGACGTCTTCAAGCACGGTGTCTCCGGCCCGCTGATGCGGGGCATGAAGCACATCCCGGTCGACCGCACCGACGGCCAGCCCGCGTACGAGGCCGCGGTGCGCGCCCTGCGCGCCGGCGAGATGGTCGGGGTGTTCCCGGAGGCGACCATCAGCCGCTCGTTCATGCTGAAGAAGTTCAAGACCGGCGCCGCCCGGATGGCCGCCGACTCCGGCGCCCCGCTGCTGCCGGTCGTCCTGTGGGGCACCCAGCAGCTCTGGACCAAGGGCCGGCCGAAGACCCTCACCAAGCGCCACGTCCCCGTCACCATCATGATCGGCGAGCCGATCGAGCTGGCGCCCGGTGACAAGCCCGTCATGGTCACCCGCCGGCTGCGCGCCGCGATGGGCGAGATGCTCGACCGGGCCCAGCGCGAGTACCCCGGCAAGCCGAGCGGCCCGGACGACACCTGGTGGCAGCCCGCCCACCTCGGCGGCACGGCCCCCACCCTCGAGGTCGCCGAGGCCGAGGACGAAGCAGAAGCCGAACGCCGCACCACCCGCGACTGACCACCCACCCCGCACGGGGCCTGCGCGCCCCACCTCTTCGGCGCCGCCCGCGACGGCGGACGGGGTGTCCGCGCTGTCGACCCGACAGTTCCACTCGTCATACTCCGTGCGACCGAGTGGCCACGGACCGTCGCGTGTCGGGCGCCCGCCCGCACTCCCGATCTGACACAGTGACAGCTCCCCCGGGGGCCTCGTCCTGCATCAGAGACGGAGATGACACGCCGATGACCGGCACACGGTTGCTGCCACGCACCACCACGGCCCGCACCCGCGCCCACGCAGGTGCGGGTCTTCTGCTGGCCGGCACCGCCCTGCTCACCGGGTGCGGTGCCCAGCCCGGCGAGATCCCGCTCAGCGAGATCCGGGCGGAGTCGCCGTCCGCCACTCCCACGCCCGAGCCCGCCGTCGCCAACGCGACCCCGGGCGTGATCGGAGCCGCCGCGGCCGCCCCCGTGACGGCCCACAACGGCCTGATCGCCAGCCGGGTCTTCCTCGACCCCGGCCGCCTGACCAGCGCCGTCTTCACCCTGTCGGCCGACGGCGGCGCCCAGCAGCAGCTCACCCAGCCCCCCGGCCAGGGCCGCGACGACCACCCCGACTGGTCCCCCGACGGCAGCACCGTCGCCTTCGACCGGATCGAGACCGAGAACGGCTCGGCCCGGCTCTGGACGGTGTCCGCCGACGGCGAGGGCGCTCACCAGATCGGCCAGCTCTGCGAGACCGGCGCGGCCGACTGCACCAACGAGGAGGAGAGCGGACCCGCCTTCTCCCCCGACGGGAAGCAGATCGCGTTCAGCCGCGCGTGGGGCGAGATCGACTCGGCCAACAAGCAGATCCAGTACTCCGACCTGTACGTGATGAGCCCCGACGGCACCAACGCCCAGCGGCTGACCTTCCTCACCAATGACACGCCGTACTCCGGCGACGTCCGCAACCCGAGCTGGTCGCCCGACGGCAAGCAGCTCGTCTTCGAGTACCGGACCAGCTCGACCGGCCAGCCGGCCACCGGTCGGGCGCTCTACATCGTCAACGCCGACGGCACCGGCCTGCGCCGGCTCACGCCGTGGGAGCTGCGGGCCGGCGAGCGCGCCAGCTGGTCCCCCGACGGCACCCGGATCGTGTTCACCACCTATCCGGCCGGCCCCGACTACACCCCCGGCGGGGGCATCTACACCGTCCAGCCCGATGGAACCACCATCGACGCCCTCACCCCCGGACCGTCCGACGTCTTCTACGGCGCGGCCGCCTACTCCCCCGACGGCACGTCGATCGTCTTCGCCCAGGCCCCCGCCGGAGGCACCGCCGACCTGTACCGGATGCAGGCCAACGGCACCGGCGTCACCCGGATCACCGACACGGCGGACCAGTGGGAGAGCCGGCCCAGCTGGGGCCCGGCCGCCCTCCGGCCATAACCACCGCGAGGTCGTCCGGCCGGATATCGGCACAACGCAAAGAACCCCCCGATCCGGATGGATCGGGGGGTTCTTCACAATGATTGTTCGGCGGCGTCCTACTCTCCCACAGGGTCCCCCC
>NZ_JBHVWC010000150.1:0-3995 GCF_042882445.1 Kitasatospora sp. NPDC058218
GACCGCGTGTACGACGTACCGAGGTGATCCGGATCGGAATCGAAGAGCGACTCCACGTCCCACCCACGATTCGTCGGGAAGCCGGAGATCGCGTCCACGCCCTCCGACACCAACCGCCACAGGCCCTCCGGCGACCGCACCCCACCCGGGTACCGGCAGGCCATCCCCACGATCACCACCGGATCGTCCACCACCGACGGCAGCCCGGACGTCACCCGCGAGACCTCGGCCACACGCTCGAACAGCTCGTCCAGCAGGAACCGGACCAGCGCCTCCGCCGACGGGTAGTCGAACACCACCGTCGCCGGCAGCCGAAGGCCCGTCACCGCCGCTAGCCGGTTGCGGAGTTCCACCGCGGTCAGCGAGTCGAATCCGAGATCCTGGAACGCCTTCGTCGCCTCCACCTCGGCCGCACCCGCATGGCCCAGCACCAGCGCGATCTGCGCACGCACCACGTCGAGCACCGCCTCACGGCGCTGGTCCGCCCCCAGACCGGACAACCGCCCGACCAGCTCGGCCGCTGCCCCGCTCGTCGCGCTTCGACGCACCGGCACCCGAACCAGACCACGCAGGAACGCGGGCACCTCACCCCGCGCGCGCAGAGCCGCCAGGTCCAGGCGAACCGGCAACGTCACCGGCTCCCCACCGGCGAGCGCGGCGTCGAACAGCGCCAGCCCGTCCTCGGGCGTGAGTGGCGGCATACCCAGTCGAGCGATGCGCTCGATGTCGGCGTCGCCGAGGGCACCGGTCATGCCACCGTCCTGGGTCCACGGACCCCATGCCAACGACACCCCCGGCAGACCAGCGGCGCGGCGATGCCGTGCCAACGCGTCCAGAAACGCGTTGCCCGCCGCATAGTTGGCCTGCCCCGCACTACCGAACGTCCCCGCCACCGAGGAGAAGACCACGAAAGCCGACAGCTCCAAGTCCTTCGTCGCCTCGTGCAGATTCCAGGCCGCGTCCACCTTCGGCCGCAACACCGCCGCCAGCCGCTCCGGCGTCAGCGAACCGACCACCCCGTCATCCAGCACACCCGCCGCATGCACCACCGCACCAACCGAATGACGGGCGACCAACCCGTCCACCGCCGCACGATCCGCGACATCACAGGCCTCCACGACCGCCTCGGCCCCCAGAGCCGCCAACTCGGCCACCAACTCTGCCGCGCCCTCGGCCTCCACACCACGACGGCTCACCAGCAACAGACTCCGCACACCATGCTCGACCACCAGATGCCGGGCCACCACCCGACCCAAACCACCCGTACCACCCGTCACCAACACCGTGCCGTCGCCGCCCCACGGCGAGACGCTCCCCGACTGCACAGCAGGCACCCGAACCAGCCGCGCCGCCAACACCTCACCACCACGCACCAGCACCTGCGGCTCATCCAGGGCGAGAGCCTCTGCCGGCACCGTCTCCTCGTCGCCGTCCAGATCCACCAGACCGAACCGGCCCGGATTCTCCGCCAACGCCGACCGCACCAACCCCCACACCGCAGCGCCCGCCAGATCCACACCCGACACCGCACCACGCGTCACGAACACCAACCGCGACGCCGCAAACCGCCCCTCCACCAACCACGACTGCACCAGACCCAACACCCACGACGTCACCGCGTGCACGGACCCGGGCACATCGCCAGAGGATCCTCCGGTCAGCTCCACCACCACCGCGCCCGGCACATCCACCAACGACGCCAGATCAATGTCCTGACCGACCGTCACGAACGAAGTCGGCTCCCCGACCGCCACCGGCACCCAGTCCACCCGGAACAACGCATCCCGGGCAACCGCCCCCACCCCGCCCAACTGCCCTGCACTGATAGGCCGGACCGCCAACGACTCCACCGAGACAACCGGCGCACCCGAAGCGTCCGCAACCGCCAGCGACACCGAATCCTCACCGGTCCGGGTCAGCCGCACCCGCACCACCGACGCACCCGAAGCGTGCAACGACACACCCGACCACGCGAACGGCACACCACCCCGACCCTGCCCGTCCGAGCCGACGAACACCGAGGCATGCAGGCACGCATCCAACAGAGCCGGATGCAGGCCGAACGCCCTGGGGTCCACGCCCTCGGGGAGCGCGACCTCGGCGAACACGTCGTCACCAAGACGCCAGGCCGAACGCAGCCCCTGGAACGCCGGGCCGTAGTCAAGGCCGCTCTCGGACAGCTGCTCGTAGGCACCGGTCACGTCCAACGACTCGGCGCCCGCCGGCGGCCACACCGCCGCGTCGAACACCGCCGGCACCGCACCCGCGCCCAACACCCCACTGGCGTTCAGCGTCCACATCGCCCCGTCGTCACCGACGGGACGGGAGTGCACGCTCAACGAACGCCTACCCGACTCGTCCGGCTCGCCCACCCACACCTGCACCCGCACATCACCCTGGCCGACCAGCACCAGCGGCGCGGCCAGCGTCAACTCCTCGACCAGATCGCAGCCGACCTCGTCGCCCGCCCGCACGGCGAGTTCCAGCAGCGCGGCGCCGGGCACCACCACAGACCCGAGGACGACGTGGCCCGCCAGCCACGGGTGCGACTGCACCGAGAGGCGGCCGGTGAACACATACCCGTCCGTGTTGACCAGTTCCACGGCCGCGCCGAGCAGCGGGTGCCCGGGCGATTCCAGCCCTGCGAAGCGCAGATCCCCCGAGCGGAGCACCGGACCAGCGGGCCAGAAGTGCTGGTGCTGGAACACGTAGGTGGGCAGGTCGACGCGTCGCGCCCCGGTGCCGGCCAGGAGCGCAGTCCAGTCGACCTTCACCCCGCACACATGCAACTCGGCCAGCGCGCGCAGCGCGGTCGCCTCCTCACCACGGTCCTTGCGCAGCACGGGGACCAGGAGAACGTCGTCGGCGACCGACTCCCGAGCCATCGCGGTCAGCACCCCGTCCGGGCCCACCTCCACGAAGCGGGTGACGCCCTGGGCCGCCAGGGTCCACACACCGTCGGCGAAGCGGACCCCCTCCCGGACGTGGCGCACCCAGTACTCCGGCGAGCACAACTCCTCACCCGTGGCCAGGCCGCCCGTCAGATTGGACACCACCGGGATCGTCGGAGCGGCGAAGGTCAGGCCCTCGACCACGACCCGGAACTCCGCCAGCATCGGATCCATCAACGGCGAGTGGAAGGCATGCGAGACCCGCAACCGCGTCGCCTTGCGACCCAGTTGCTCGAAGTGGGCGCGAACCCGCTCCACCGCACCCTCCGCTCCGGAAACCACCACCGATGCGGGCCCGTTGACCGCCGCGACCGAGACCAACTCGTCCAGCAGCGCCAGGACTTCGTCCTCGCCCGCCTGAACGGCGAGCATCGCACCGCCCTCCGGCAGCGCCTGCATCAACCGACCGCGTGCCGCCACCAGGGTGCAGGCATCCGACAGCGAGAACACCCCCGCCACGTGGGCCGCGGCGACCTCGCCGATCGAGTGGCCGGCCACGAAGTCCGGCCGCACACCCCAGGACTCCAGCAGCCGGAACAGCGCCACCTCCACCGCGAACAGCGCGGCCTGGGCATGCACCGTCCGGTCCAACAGCTCGACATCGTCGCCCCACACCACCTCCCGCACCCCGGCCAACTCCGCGCAGACCGCGTCGAAGACCTCCGCGAACACCGGGAACCTGGCATACAACTCCCGCCCCATCCCGAGCCGTTGTGATCCCTGCCCGGAGAAGAGGAACGCCCGCTTGCCCGCACCCACCGAGCCCTCGACCACACCGGCCACGGGCTCACCCGCCGCCAGCGCGGCCAGTCCGTCCAGGGCGGCGTCCCGGTCGGCGGCGACGACCACTGCACGATGGTCGAACGCCGATCGGCTGGTCGCCAACGTGTGGGCAACGTCGATCAAAGCAAGATCGTCCTCAGTTGCCACCTGGGCGAGCAGCGCCTCGGCCTGGGCACGCAGCGCGGCCGCCGTCCGCCCGGACAACACCCAGGGGACCACACCCGGCGTCACCACCGGCGGCTCAGTAGCCGGTGGTTCCGC
>NZ_JBHVWC010000151.1:0-3853 GCF_042882445.1 Kitasatospora sp. NPDC058218
GCCTGGGTGTGGCCGATGTTGGACTTCAACGAGCCGAGCCAGAGCGGCTGTTCGGCGGTCCGCTGCTGCCCGTAGGTGGCGAGCAGGGCCTGCGCTTCGATCGGGTCGCCGAGGCGGGTGCCCGTCCCGTGCGCCTCCACCGCGTCGACGTCCGCGGCCGAGAGCCGGGCGTCGGCCAGCGCCGCGCGGATCACCCGCTGCTGTGCGGGGCCGTTCGGCGCGGACAGCCCGTTGGAGGCGCCGTCCTGGTTGACCGCCGAGCCGCGGACCACCGCGAGCACCCGGTGCCCGGCCCGCTGCGCGTCCGAGAGCCGCTCCAGCAGCAGGACGCCGACGCCCTCGCCCCACGCGGTGCCGTCCGCGGCGGCTGCGAAGGCCTTGCACCGCCCGTCCGGGGCCAGCCCGCGCTGGCGGCTGAACTCGACGAACATGCCCGGCGAGGCCATCACCGCCGCCCCGCCGGCGACGGCCATCGTGCACTCGCCGTCGCGCAGCGCCCGGACGGCCAGGTGCAGGGCGACCAGCGAGGACGAGCACGCCGTGTCGACGGTGATCGCGGGGCCTTCCAGCCCGAACACGTAGGACAGCCGGCCGGAGAGGACGCTCACGGTCGTGCCGGTCAGGACGTGGCCCTCGACGCCGCCGCCCGCCTCGTGCATGCGGGCGCCGTAGTCCTGCGTCATCGCGCCGACGTAGACGCCGGTGCGCGAGCCGCGGACGGAGACCGGGTCGATGCCGGCCCGCTCGAAGGCCTCCCAGGAGGTCTCCAGCAGCAGCCGCTGCTGCGGGTCCATGGCGAGGGCCTCGCGGGGGCTGATGCCGAAGAACGCGGCGTCGAAGCGGTCCGCGTCGTGCAGGAAGCCGCCCTCGCGGGCGTAGCTGCGCCCGGAGCGGGCCGGGTCGGGGTCGTACAGCGAGGACACGTCCCAGCCGCGGTTCCCGGGGAACGGCGACACGGCGTCCCGCCCGTCCGCGACCACCTGCCACAGGTCCTCGGGGCTGCGGACCTCGCCGGGGAAGCGGCACGCCATCGCGACGATCGCGATCGGTTCCTCCGCGTCGGCCGTCGCCGCCGTCTCGGCCGGCTCCGCCTCCTCCGGTGCGGAGCCGGCCCCGCCGCCCAGCCCCGCGAGCAGGTGCCGGCCGAGGGCCTCGGGCGTCGGATGGTCGAAGAGCAGTGTCAGCGGCAGCCGCAGACCGGTCGCCGCCATCAGCCGGTTGCGCAGCTCGACCGCGGTGGCCGAGTCGAAGCCGAGGTCCCGGAACGACCGGTCCGCGCCGGCCTCGCTCGCCGCTCCGGGGCCGCGCAGCGCCGCGATCTCCGCGCGGACCAGCTCCCGGACCCACCGGTGCCGTTCGGTGTCCGACCGCCCGGAGGCGGGCTTCGCGGCGTGGAACGGGTACGTCGGCAGCGGCACGCGTCGCGCGTCCGTGCCGGCGAGCACGGCGGCCCAGTCCACGGCCGTGCCCCGGACGTGCAGCTCCGCGAGCGAGGTCAGGAACCGGTCCGGTCCGCCCTGGTCGCGGCGGAGGGTGCCGATGACGGCGGCGTGCTCCGTCAGGCCGGCGTCGTCCAGCGTCTCCTGGAGGCCCCCGAGGAGGTCGGGGTGCGGGGCGACCTCCAGGAAGGTCCGGTGGCCGTCGGACAGCAGTGCGCGGGTGGCGTCCTCGAACCGGATCTCGCCGGTGATGTTCCGGATCCAGTACGCGCCGTCCAGCGCGGCCGTGTCCAGCAGCCCGCCGGTGGCCGAGGAGTAGAACGGGACGGCCGACGTGCGCGGGCGGATGTGCGCGAGGCCGGCGAGCAGCCGGTCGCGGTCCAGGCGCAGCCCGGAGTGGTGCGCGGCGAGGCCGTTGCTCAGCTTCCGCGCCCGGACGCCCTCGGCCGCCAGCTCGGCGAGCAGCTCGTCCACGGCGTGCCGGTCGCCGGAGAACAGGGCGGATCGCGGGCCGTTGGTGCCGGCGATGTCGAGCCGGCCCTGCCACCGGGCCAGCCGCGGCGCCAACTGCTCGCGCGGCAGCAGGGCCGAGGCCAGGTCGCCCTCGCCGGCCGCGTCAGCCTGCGCCCGGCTCCACCGCGCCACCACCTCGGCGGCCTCGTCCAGGCTGAGCGCACCGGCCACGTGGGCGGCCGCGATCTCGCCGAGGCTGGCGCCCACCACGGCGGCGGGCTCGACGCCGCAGGCGCGCCAGAGGGCCGCGAGGGAGACCATCACGGCGAACAGGACGGGCTGGACGACGTCCACCGCCACCGGGGCGGGAGCACCCGGCGCGCCGCGCAGGACGTCGGTCAGGGACCAGGGGACGTGCGGTTCGAGTGCGTCGGCGCAGGCCTGCAGGTGCTCCCGGAAGACCTCGGAGGACTCCAGCAGGCCGAGTGCCATGCCGGGCCACTGGGTGCCCTGGCCGGGGAAGACGAAGACCGCGCCCGTTCCGGTGTCCGCGGTGCCGCGGACCAGCAGCGGGCCGAACCCGTCCTCGGCGACGGCGCGCAGGCCCTTCAGGGCGTGCTCGCGACTGTCGGCGACCAGGACGGCGCGCTGCTCGAAGGCGGTGCGGGTGGTGGCCAGGGAGAGGCCCGCATCGGCGAGTCGGAGCTTCGGGTCGGATCCGAAGCGCTCCTGGAGCGCCCGGCCCTGGGCCCGCAGGCCGGCCGGGCTGCGGGCGGAGAGGACCAGCGGGGTGAACGTGGTCGTCAGGGGGCGCGGGGCGGCGGGGCGAGTCCCCGCGGGTTCGGCGGCGGTGGTGGGTTCGGCGGGCTCGACCGGCACGGCCCCGACCAGGGCGAGCAGACCGGCGGCGTCCGTGCCCTCGGTCTCGGTGCCGTCCGTGCCCCCGGTGCCATCTGCGGGCGGCTGGCCGCCGAGGACGCCGTGGATCCGCCCTCCGTCGCGGTGTGCCGCGGGCAGCGGTCGGAGCACCGCGAGCACCGTGTCGGCGGCGCCGGCGAGGGCGAGGTCGCACTCCCCGCGGCGCAGGCTCGCCGCGGCGAGGGCGACGGCGTCCCGAGCGGCGGACGCCGACGGTTCGAGGGTGACCGTCGGGCCGTGGAGGTCCAGGACGGCGGCGAGGTGCTCCGCGGCGCCGCCCCGGGGGGACGCGGCGAGGAAGACGCCCGTCCGGCCCCCGTCCAGCGAGGCGGGGACGATCCCGGCGTCCTCCAGGGCGGTCCAGCCGAGTTCCAGCACGGCCCAGTCGGCGGGGCCGAGCCCGGCCGCCCGCTCGGCGGGGACCCGGAAGAACGCGGCGCCGCCGTCCGGGCCGTCGTGGCCGCGGTCGACGTCGCGGTGTCCGGGCGCCGGGCGGGACAGTCCGACGACGGCGACCGTGTCGTCTTCACAACTCGTCTGGGGCACGGCGAACTCGGCTTTCCTCATCGTCTCGACTTCCCGCCCGGTCAGCCGGTGCAGGTGATGGCGCGTGGTTCGCGACCGCCGTGGCCGCGGCGACCGTGGTCCGGGGGCCGGGCGTCCTGCGGTCGTGCCTGCCCGACCCGGCGGGACGGTCCGGGCCCGCCCGGTGTTGATCTTCCTGCCTGTCGTCAGCACCTTGCCAGGGCCGTCTTGGCAGCGACTTGGAGGCGACTTGGAGGTGACTTGGAAGGGCTTTGGAGGCCGGATCCGACCTGCGGGGATTCGACGGCGAACGGTCTGTCCGCGCCGCTGTCGGGTCCTTGCCACACCATGAGCATGTCAATGTCAAGAGCGTGCAAAAGGCCGGGCCAGCGGGCGGCGCGGGGGGGCGCGGGGGGCCCGGGCGGGGTGGTTTTGGGTGGCGGGGGCCGGGGGGTCGGCCGTGGGGGTTTTGGGCGGGGGGGGGGGGGGGGTCGGGGTGGGGGGGGGGGGGTGGCCAC
>NZ_JBHVWC010000152.1:0-3771 GCF_042882445.1 Kitasatospora sp. NPDC058218
GTCTACCAACTGAGCTACCGAGCCTTTTTATAAATGGCGGTCCGGACGGGACTCGAACCCGCGACCTCCTGCGTGACAGGCAGGCATTCTAACCAACTGAACTACCGGACCATTTTGGTTGCGGGGGCAGGATTTGAACCTGCGACCTTCGGGTTATGAGCCCGACGAGCTACCGAACTGCTCCACCCCGCGACGATATAAAAGATATGGTGGAGGATGACGGGCTCGAACCGCCGACCCTCTGCTTGTAAGGCAGATGCTCTCCCAGCTGAGCTAATCCTCCATATGACCCGTACGGGATTCGAACCCGTGTTACCGCCGTGAAAGGGCGGTGTCTTAACCGCTTGACCAACGGGCCATATGAAGTCAGCATCATATTTTCCTAATGGCGGAGAAGGAGGGATTTGAACCCTCGCGCCGCTTACGCGACCTACACCCTTAGCAGGGGCGCCTCTTCAGCCACTTGAGTACTTCTCCATATGGCTCCACAGGCAGGATTCGAACCTGCGACCGATCGGTTAACAGCCGATAGCTCTACCACTGAGCTACTGCGGAATGAAGTCTGCCTGGCGATGTCCTACTCTCACAGGGGGAAACCCCCGACTACCATCGGCGCTGAAGAGCTTAACTTCCGTGTTCGGTATGGGAACGGGTGTGACCTCTTCGCTATCGCCACCAAACCATTGAGAGTGTTCTCTCAAAACTAGATAACAGTAAGCATACATTCAAATTGGTTAAGTCCTCGATCGATTAGTATCTGTCAGCTCCATGTGTCGCCACACTTCCACCTCAGACCTATCAACCTGATCATCTTTCAGGGATCTTACTTCCTTGCGGAATGGGAAATCTCATCTTGAGGGGGGCTTCATGCTTAGATGCTTTCAGCACTTATCCCGTCCGCACATAGCTACCCAGCGATGCCCTTGGCAGAACAACTGGTACACCAGCGGTGCGTCCATCCCGGTCCTCTCGTACTAAGGACAGCTCCTCTCAAATTTCCTGCGCCCGCGACGGATAGGGACCGAACTGTCTCACGACGTTCTGAACCCAGCTCGCGTACCGCTTTAATGGGCGAACAGCCCAACCCTTGGGACCGACTACAGCCCCAGGATGCGATGAGCCGACATCGAGGTGCCAAACCTCCCCGTCGATGTGGACTCTTGGGGGAGATAAGCCTGTTATCCCCGGGGTAGCTTTTATCCGTTGAGCGATGGCCCTTCCATGCGGAACCACCGGATCACTAAGCCCGACTTTCGTCCCTGCTCGACTTGTAGGTCTCGCAGTCAAGCTCCCTTGTGCCTTTACACTCTGCGAATGATTTCCAACCATTCTGAGGGAACCTTTGGGCGCCTCCGTTACATTTTAGGAGGCGACCGCCCCAGTCAAACTGCCCACCTGACACTGTCTCCCCGCCCGATAAGGGCGGCGGGTTAGAAGGTCAATACAGCCAGGGTAGTATCCCACCGATGCCTCCACCGAAGCTGGCGCTCCGGTTTCCAAGGCTCCTACCTATCCTGTACAAGCTGTACCAAAATTCAATATCAGGCTGCAGTAAAGCTCCACGGGGTCTTTCCGTCCTGTCGCGGGTAACCTGCATCTTCACAGGTACTATAATTTCACCGAGTCTCTGGTTGAGACAGTGCCCAAATCGTTACACCTTTCGTGCGGGTCGGAACTTACCCGACAAGGAATTTCGCTACCTTAGGACCGTTATAGTTACGGCCGCCGTTTACTGGGGCTTCAATTCGCACCTTCGCTTACGCTAAGCGCTCCTCTTAACCTTCCAGCACCGGGCAGGCGTCAGCCCCTATACTTCGCCTTACGGCTTCGCAGAGACCTGTGTTTTTGCTAAACAGTCGCCTGGGCCTATTCACTGCGGCTCTCTCGGGCTTGCACCCTAACAGAGCACCCCTTCTCCCGAAGTTACGGGGTCATTTTGCCGAGTTCCTTAACGAGAGTTCTCTCGATCACCTTAGGATTCTCTCCTCGCCTACCTGTGTCGGTTTGCGGTACGGGCACCTCTCACCTCGCTAGAGGCTTTTCTTGGCAGTGTGGAATCAGGAACTTCGCTACTATAATTCGCTCGCCATCACAGCTCAGCCTTCACGGGAAACGGATTTGCCTATTTCCCAGCCTAACTGCTTGGACGCGGATATCCAATACCGCGCTTACCCTATCCTCCTGCGTCCCCCCATTGCTCAAATGGTGAGGAGGTGGTACAGGAATATCAACCTGTTATCCATCGCCTACGCCTTTCGGCCTCGGCTTAGGTCCCGACTAACCCTGAGCGGACGAGCCTTCCTCAGGAAACCTTAGGCATTCGGTGGAGGGGATTCTCACCCCTCTTTCGCTACTCATACCGGCATTCTCACTTCTAAGCGCTCCACCAGTCCTTCCGGTCTGGCTTCACAGCCCTTAGAACGCTCTCCTACCACTGTTCGAAGAACAGTCCGCAGCTTCGGTGATACGTTTAGCCCCGGTACATTTTCGGCGCAGAGTCACTCGACCAGTGAGCTATTACGCACTCTTTAAATGGTGGCTGCTTCTAAGCCAACATCCTGGTTGTCTAAGCAACTCCACATCCTTTTCCACTTAACGTATACTTTGGGACCTTAGCTGGCGGTCTGGGCTGTTTCCCTTTTGACTACGGATCTTATCACTCGCAGTCTGACTCCCAAGGATAAGTCATTGGCATTCGGAGTTTGACTGAATTCGGTAACCCGGTAGGGGCCCCTAGTCCAATCAGTGCTCTACCTCCAAGACTCTTACCTTGAGGCTAGCCCTAAAGCTATTTCGGAGAGAACCAGCTATCTCCAGGTTCGATTGGCATTTCACCCCTACCCACACCTCATCCCCGCACTTTTCAACGTGCGTGGGTTCGGGCCTCCATTCAGTGTTACCTGAACTTCACCCTGGACATGGGTAGATCACCTGGTTTCGGGTCTACGACCACGTACTCATGCGCCCTATTCAGACTCGCTTTCGCTGCGGCTCCGCATCTTCTGCTTAACCTTGCACGGGATCGTAACTCGCCGGTTCATTCTACAAAAGGCACGCCATCACCCGTTAACGGGCTCTGACTACTTGTAGGCACACGGTTTCAGGATCTCTTTCACTCCCCTTCCGGGGTGCTTTTCACCTTTCCCTCACGGTACTGGTTCACTATCGGTCACTAGGGAGTATTTAGCCTTGGGAGATGGTCCTCCCGGATTCCGACGGAATTTCACGTGTTCCGCCGTACTCAGGATCCACTCAGGAGAGAACGAAGTTTCGACTACAGGGCTGTTACCTTCTATGGCGGGCCTTTCCAGACCTCTTCATCTACCTCGTTCCTTTGTAACTCCGTATAGAGTGTCCTACAACCCCAAGAGGCAAGCCTCTTGGTTTGGGCTATGTTCCGTTTCGCTCGCCGCTACTCAGGAAATCGCATTTGCTTTCTCTTCCTCCAGGTACTTAGATGTTTCAGTTCCCCGGGTCTGCCTTCTCATATCCTATGTATTCAGATATGGATACCACTCCATTACGAGTGGTGGGTTTCCCCATTCGGAAATCTCCGGATCAAAGCTTGCTTACAGCTCCCCGAAGCATATCGGTGTTCGTCCCGTCCTTCATCGGCTCCTAGTGCCAAGGCATCCACCGTGCGCCCTTTCTAACTTAACCGTTAAAAAGAATCACTACGTGATATCTTGCATTACTAATTGAATGTGAATTACTTCTGTTATCTAGTTTTCAAAGAACAACGCATAGGACATGCTAACACATGCGTTGCCA
>NZ_JBHVWC010000153.1:0-3158 GCF_042882445.1 Kitasatospora sp. NPDC058218
GGCCGGCGCGGCGTCCCCGCCGCCCGGGCCGGCCGCCACCGCCGGCCGGCCCGGCGCGCCGACCAGCCGGCGCAGCAGCGGCGGCACCGAGCCGTTCCGGAAGGCGGTGCGAGCAGTGGCGACGTCGAGCTTCATCGCCACCAGGACCGGCTGGTCGGCGTGCAGGGCCGCGCTGAACATCGCCAGGCCGTCGGCGTCGGCGAGCGGGCTCACCCCGGAACGGCGCAGCCGGGTCAGGTCGGTGGCGTCCAGGTGGCCGGTCATGCCGCTGGCCCGCTCCCACAGGCCCCAGGCGATCGACTGGCCGGGCAGCCCGTCGGCACGGCGGCGCTGGGCGAGCGCGTCGAGGAAGGTGTTGGCCGCGGCGTAGTTGCCCTGGCCGGGGCCACCCAGGACGGCGGCCGAGGAGGAGAACAGCACGAAGGCGCCGAGATCCGCGTCCAGGGTCAGTTCGTGCAGGTGCCAGGCGGCGTCCACCTTCGGGCGCAGGACGGCCGCCAGCTGGGCCGGGGTCAGCGAGGCGATCACCGCGTCGTCGAGCACGCCGGCGGCGTGGACGACGGCGGTGAGCGGGTGGTCGGCCGGGATGCCGGCGAGGGCCTTCGCGAGGTCGTCGCGGTCGGCGGTGTCGCAGGCGGTGACCGTCACCCGGGCGCCCAGGGCGGTGAGTTCGGCGGTCAGCTCGGCGGCGCCCGGGGCCTCGGGGCCGCGCCGGCCGAGCAGCAGCAGGTGCTTCGCGCCGTGCTCGGTGACCAGGTGCCGGGCCACCATGGCGCCCAGTACGCCGGTGCCGCCGGTGATCAGCACCGTGCCCTCCGGGTCGGGTCCGGTGGGCATGGTGAGCACCACCTTGCCGACGTGCCGGGCCTGGCTCATGAAGCGGAACGCCTCCGTGGCGCGCCGCACGTCCCAGGTCCGCGCCGGGATCGGCCGGAGCACGCCGCGTTCGAACAGCGGCATCAGCTCGGCCGTCATCCGGCCGATCCGGTCGTAGCCGGCCTCGATCAGGTCGAACCAGAGGTAGGAGGTGCCGGGGTGGGCGGCGGTGACCTCGGCCGCGTCGCGGATGTCGGTCTTCCCCATCTCCACGAACCGGCCGCCGTCCGCGACCAGGCGCAGCGAGGCGTCGACGAACTCGTTGGCGAGGGAGTTCAGGACGACGTCCACGCCCCGGCCACCGGTGGCCTCCCGGACGTGCTGTTCGAAGTCGAGGCTCCGGGAGGAGGCGATCCGGTCCTCCGGGATGCCCAGGGCGCGCAGGGTCTCCCACTTGGCCGGGCTCGCCGTGGTGAACACCTCCGCGCCCAGGTGCCGGGCCAGCTGGATCGCGGCCATGCCCACGCCACCGGTCGCCGAGTGGATCAGCACCGATTCGCCGGCGGCGAGCCCGGCGAGGTCCACCAGGCCGTAGTAGGCGGTGAGGAAGGCGATCGGCACCGAGGCGCCCTCGGTGAACGTCCACTGCGGGGGCAGCGGGACGAGCAGCCGGTGGTCGACGACGGCGACCGGCCCGAACGAGCCGGGCACCATGCCCATCACCCGGTCCCCCGGCGCGAACCCGTCGACGTCGGCAGCGGTTTCCAGCACGACGCCGGCCGCCTCGCCGCCCATCACGTCCTGGTCGACCATGCCCAGCCCGAGCAGGACGTCACGGAAGTTCATGCCGGCGGCGCGCACGGCCATCCGGACCTGACCGGGGCCGAGCGGAGCGGCGGCCGCGGGGTGCGGGAGCAGGGCGAGGTTCTCCAGGGTGCCCTTGGCGGTGGTGTCCAGGCGCCAGTGCGACGTGTCCGCCGGGGGCTCCAACAGCCGGCCGGTGGCCGCTCGGACCAGCCGGGGGGCCAGCAGGACGCCGTCCCGTACGGCGAGTTGAGGTTCGTCGGCGTCGACGGCCCGGGTCAGCGCCCGGGCGAGGACGTCCCCCGGCCCGGGGGCGCGGTCGTCCAGGTCGAGCAGGGCGAAGCGGCCCGGGTGCTCGGTCTGGGCGGAGCGCAGCAGGCCCCAGAGCGGGGCGTGGACGAGGTCGCGCACATGCTCGCCGCCGGCGGCGGCCACCGCGCCGCGGGTGAGCAGGACCAGCCGCGAGGCCGCGAAGCGCTCGTCGGCGAGCCACTGCCGGAGGAGCGCCAGCACGTGCTCGGTGACCGCGCGTACGGCGGCGGGCGTGTCGGGCGACCCGGGGCCGGCGCAGGTGACCAGGACGGCGTCGGGCACGGTCGCGCCGGCCGCGACGGCCTCGGCGAGGGCGGGCAGGTCGGCGTACTCGCCGAGCCGGAGAGCGTCGGACAGGGCGAGGCGGTCGGGGCCGAGCAGCACCCAGCGCCCGGTCGCCGCCTCGGGGGAGGCCGGCAGCTCGGTCCACTCGACCCGCAGCAGCGGGTTGGCACCGCCGTCGCGGGCCGCCCGCACCTGGTCCCGGTCCACCGGGCGGCTCGCCAGCGAGGCCACCCGGGCCACGGGGGCGCCGGCGGCGTCGGCCACCGCGAGTGCCAGCCCCTCGGAGCCGGTGGGCGTCAGCCGGACCCGCAGCTCGGTCGCGCCGGTGGCGTGGAGCGTGACGCCGGTCCACGAGAACGGCAGCCGTACCTCGCCGGGCGAGGCGGCGGCAGCGGCGTGCAGGGCGGCGTCCAGCAGGGCGGGGTGCAGGCCGAACCGTGCGGCGCCGTCGTGCTGTTCCCGCGGCAGCCGCACCTCGGCGAGCAGGTCCTCGCCCTGTCGCCAGAGCGCCCGCAGGCCCTGGAAGGCCGGACCGTAGCCCAGGCCGTCCTCGGCCAGGCGGGGGTAGAGGCCCTCGATGTCCACCGCGACGGCGCCGGCGGGCGGCCAGGTGGCGAGGTCCCAGGCCGGCCGCTCGGCGCCGGTGGCCAGCACGCCGGTCGCGTGGCGGGCCCAGGGGGCGTCGGGATCGTCGGGGGTGTCGGGCGCGGAGTGGATGGCGAAGGTCCGCCGGCCGTCGTCGTCCGGCGCGCCGATGCGGACCTGGATCCGGACGGCGCCGTCCTCCGGGAGCAGCAGCGGGGCCTGGAGGGTGAGCTCGTCGAGGACGTCGCACCCGGTGTGGTCGCCGGCGTGGAGGGCGAGTTCGACGAGGGCGGTGCCGGGGAGGAGCGGGGTGTTCCAGACGGCGTGGTCGGCGAGCCAGGGGTGGTCGGCGAGGC
>NZ_JBHVWC010000154.1:0-2732 GCF_042882445.1 Kitasatospora sp. NPDC058218
CTCTGGGTCAACGGCGTCACCGTCGACTGGGCCGCACTGCACCAGGGACGCACCCCTCGACGGACCGCGATCCCGACCTACGCCTTCGACACCAAACGCTACTGGATCGAGCGGGAAGTCGTGGACGCCTCTGTCGCGGCCACACGCTTCTACGCATCCGCCTTCCAGTCGGCTGCGCTGCCCGCGCATCGCGAGGAGCCCACCGCCAAGAGGTGGCTGGTGTTCACGAACGCGGGGAAGATCGCCGATGCCTGGGCCCCTTGTCTGGCCGGCCTCGGCGACCTCGTGACCACTGTCGAGGTCGGCGAGACCTTTACCGAGACGGGAAGCGCGTCGTTCGCGATCTCCCCCGACGATCCCGGGGACTTCGAACGGCTGGTCCAGGCCGTCGAGAAGCACACACCGTCGGCCACCTGGAACGTCCTGTACCTCTGGACCACCGGCACCGGCGACGATCTGGAGCAGGCGAAGACGTTCGCACTGAACGCGCCGATTCATCTCGCCCGTGCGCTGGGACTGCACCGTCCCACCACCCCCACCCGACTCGCTCTTGTCGTCGAAGGGCTCGCACGGACCTCCGAGGCCCCGATCACGTCACCTGTCGGCGGGATCGCGCTGGGAGCAGCCAAGACGCTCCCCCTGGAGTATCCCGCTCTGGCCGCCGGCGTCTTCGACGTGGCGGCGAGCGCCGAGGACTTCGCGTCCCTCGCCGCCGAGTTCGACGCGGATCTGCCGGACTCCTTCGTCGCCTACCGCCACAACGACCGACTCGTCGAGAAGATCGTTCGCGTCGCACCGGAGGCCGCTGCCACCCCGTGCCGGCCCCTCCGGGAACACGGCGTCTACATGATCACTGGTGGACTGGGCGGGATCGGCTCCCTGATAGCGACCTGGCTGGCCGAGAACTTCAAGGCCCGTTTGGTGCTGACCGGGCGGCACGCGCTTCCCGCCCGTGAGCACTGGAGGACGATCGAGGCGGACCCTGACGGCAACCCCGCTGTCCGACGGGCCATCGCCACCGTGCGCTCCCTCGAAGCGTCAGGAGCGGAGGTCCACTTGGAGGCCTTCGACGTCTCCGACCGCATGGCGCTCCGCCTCGCAGTGGATCGAGCCGAAGAACGATTCGGCCCCATCCAGGGTGTTGTGCACGCTGCTGGTCTCGTGGGGGGCAAGCTCGCGCAGTTCCTGCGATCCGACGACATGCGCGAGGTGTTGGCGCCGAAGGTCGACGGGACACTGGCCCTGGCTGATCTCTTCCGACACCATGACCTCGATCTCTTCGCCGTCTTCTCGTCCACCGCGGCACTGCTGGGCAGCGTCGGCCAGGCCGACTACTGCGCAGCGAACGCGTTCCTCGACGCGTGGGCCGAATCGGCCGGGGCGCCTGAGAACACGATCGCCATCAGCTGGGACGCGTGGCGCGATCTCGGGATGACCTCACGTGAACGCCTCCCGGCCATGATGGTCGAACTGGAGGAGCAGGATGGGCGGGTGAAGCTCACCGCAGCTGCCGGACTGGGTGCGTTCAAGCGTGCGATCAACGACGTACGACGCCGACTGATCGTGTCGGACAACGGTCTTCCCGATCGGTTCGCGCGGAGGGCCGGCCATGACCAGACATCCTCCGACGATCGATCCGCGCTGCCTGCGCAGAGGTCGCGAGCCGAGACGGAAGAGATCCTGCTGACCATCTGGCAGGACCTCCTCGGGCGGTCGAGCATCGAGCGCGAGGCGAACTTCTTCGAACTCGGTGGCGACTCCCTCCTGATCATCGCGGCCAGCCGGCAGATCAAGCAGCGTCTGGGTGTGGCGTTGGCAGTGACTGATCTCTTCAAGTACGCGACCATCGCGGCGTTGGCCGAGCATCTGGCGCCGCCGTCGACCGGGTCCGTCGCGCTCGCCACGACGACCCAACCCGGCACCACTGCGGCCAACGCCACGGATGACACAGCGGTAGCCGTCATCGGAATGGCGGCCCGGCTGCCCGGCGCGGACAGTGTGGAGGCGTTCTGGGCAAATCTCGTCGACGGCGTCGAGTCGATCACCCCCACCTCGGTACCGCCCGGCCAGGTCGCGTTCGGGAACAGGAAGTACGTGGCCGCGGCCGGTGCTCCGGACGGGGTCGATCTCTTCGACGCCGCGTTCTTCAGGTTGACGCCCCGTGAGGCCGAGCTGATGGATCCCCAGCAGCGGATGCTGCTGATGTGTTCGCACGAGGCGCTGGAGGACGCGGGTTATGACGCACACCGTCATGACGGTCGGGTCGCCGTCTACGTCGGTACCGGGACGAGCAGCTACCTCCTCAACAACCTGCTTCCCCACCAGGGTTCTCCCAAGTTCGATCTGGCCTACGCGGCCATGGGCAACGACAAGGACTTCGCCGCGTCCCAGCTCTCCTACCGGCTGAACCTGCAAGGACCGAGCGTCAGCGTGAGCACGGCCTGCTCGACCGCTCTGGTCGCGGTCGCGCACGCCTGCCGAAGCCTCATCTCCGGCGAGGCCGACATCGCGCTCTCGGGCGGTGCCCATGTCCGCAGCCCCGAGCGCAGCGGCTACTGGCACCAGCCCGGCGGGATGACGTCCCCGGACGGGCACTGCCGGGCCTTCGACGCCGACGCTGCCGGCACGGTGTTCACCAGCGGGGTCGGCGTCGTGGTGTTGAAGCGGCTGTCGGACGCGTTGCGTGACGGGGATTCGATCCGGGCCGTGATCCGCGGCTCGGCCGTGAACAA
>NZ_JBHVWC010000155.1:0-2714 GCF_042882445.1 Kitasatospora sp. NPDC058218
CTGGGCGCGTACACGCATCAGGACCTGCCGTTCGAGTACCTGGTGGAACACCTGCGGCCCGAACGCGACCTCTCCCGCCACCCCCTCGTCCAGGTCGTCTTCCAGATCGTCAACACCCCGTCCTTCGGGCGACTCGCCGAGACCGGTGAGGAGGCCGAGGTCTTCGCCGGCGACCGGGTCTCCACCCGGGTCGACCTCGAACTGCACCTCGTGGAGGACCGGGACGGCGGCATCACCGGGCAGGCGACCTACAGCAGCGCCCTGTTCGACCAGGCGACCGTCCAGCGACTGCTCGACCACCTGGGCAACGTGGTGCGCGAGGCGATGGCCGACCCCGACCGGCCGCTGTCGCGCCTGTCGCTGCAGGACGCCCAGGAGCGTGAACGCGTCCTCACCACCTGGCAGGGGAGCGACCAGCCGGTACCCGCCGGTACGCTGCCGGACCTGCTCGCCGAGCGGGCCGCGCGGACCCCCGACGCGACGGCGGTCCGCCAGGGCGAGCGACACCTCACCCATGCGCAACTCGACACGGCCTCCAACCGACTGGCCCACCGGCTGATCGAACTCGGCCTGCGTGCCGAGGACATCGTGGGCCTGGACATCGGCAGGTCGCCCGAGACCGTCGTCGCCGCCGTCGCCGTCCTCAAGGCCGGTGGCGCCTACCTGCCGATGGACGAACGCAACCCGGCGTCCCGCAAGCTTTGGATGCTGGCGGAGTCCGGCGCACGCTTCGTGCTCACCGACCGCCCGGCGGAGCTCGCCGAACTGCTCGCCGACCGGACGGCGGAGCTCGCCGACCGGACGGTCATGGTGATCGACATCGGTGCCGACACCGGCCACCTGCCCGACCGCCCGGTCGTCGAACACCGGCCGCAGCCGGACTCACTGGCCTATCTGATCTACACCTCGGGATCCACCGGCACGCCCAAGGGTGTGGCGGTGACCCACCGCAACGTCGTCGGATTCGCCTGCGACCCACTGTTCGCCGGCGGTGCCTACGAGCGGGTGCTGGTGCATTCGTCCTACGCGTTCGACGTGTCCACGGCCGAGCTGTGGCCCGCCCTGCTGGCCGGCGGCACGCTCGTGCTCGCCCCGCGCGGCGCCGTCGACGCGGCGACCTTCCGCTCGGTCATCACCGAGCACGGGGTCACCGCGGTGTTCCTCACCCCCGGCCTGCTCGAACTCCTCGCCGACGAGTGCCCGGAGGTCTTCGCCGGAGTGCGCGAGGTGCAGGTGGGCGGCGACACGGCGCCGACGGCGACCGTCTCCCGGCTCCTCGACCTGCACCCGCACCTGCAGATCGTCAACGTCTACGGCCCCACCGAGGCGACGGTCATCGTCACCGGCCACCGGATGAACACCCGGAACCGGCCGGGAGCGGACGGTGTCCCGCTCGGCAGGCCGCTGCCCAACCACCGCGTCCTCGTGCTCGACGGCCGGCTGCGGCCCGCGCCCGTGGGAGTGCCCGGCGAACTGCACGTGACCGGGATCGGCCTGGCGCGCGGTTACGCGGGGCGGCCGGGGCTGACGGCGGACCGTTTCGTCGCCGACCCCTTCGGCGGGCCGGGCTCGCGGATGTACCGCACGGGCGACGTGGGGCGCTGGCTCGCGGACGGCACCCTGGAGTACCTCGGCCGGATCGACGACCAGGTGAAGATCCGGGGCTTCCGCGTGGAGCCGGGCGAGGTCGAGAGCGTCCTGCGCCGGCACCCGTCGATCGCCCAGGCCCTGGTCGTGGTCCGGGACGACGGCCCGGGCGGCAAGCGGTTGGTGGCCTACGTGGTGCCGGACGGTCCCTCGCCGGAGGCCTCCTCGCCGGAGGCCTCCTCGCCGGACGCCTCCTCGGCGCAGGCGCCCCCGCTGGAGGTGTCGTCGGTGGACCGCGCCGACCTGGTGGCGTCCTTGCGGGCGCACACCGGCGCCGCCGTGCCCGACTACATGGTGCCCGCGGCCTTCGTGGTGCTCGACGCCCTGCCGCTGACCGCCACCGGAAAGATCGACCGCACGGCCCTGCCCGTGCCGGACCGGACCGAGGCGGCGGCCTACGTCGCCCCTCGCACCCCCGACGAGGAACTGGTCTGCCAGGTGTTCGCCGAGGTCCTCGACCTCGCCGTGGTCGGGATCGACGACACCTTCTTCGCCCTGGGCGGCCAGTCCCTGCTCGCCACCCGGGTCGTCGCCCGGCTGCGTACCGCGACGGAGACGGACGTGTCCCTGGAGAGCCTGTTCCGCAACCCCGCGCCGCGCGCGCTCGCCGCCGAACTCCGGGCCCGACGCGAGGCCGCGGAGCAGGAGTTGAGCGAGGCCCTCAGCGCCGTCGAAGGCATGACCGACGCGGAGATCGAAGAGGCGCTGCGGCGGCTCGAACAGCAGTGACCCCCCTCAGTGCACGCGACTGGCAGATTGGCCGAGCACCGATGACCCACGCGAACGAGCGGATAGCCAACCTCACCGACACGCAGCGAGCGCTCCTGGAGAAGCTGCTCAGCGCGAAGCGCGCCGACCGCACCATCGCGCGTGCGGACCGGAGCAGGCCGCTGCCGCTCTCCTTCGCCCAGCAGCGGCTCTGGTTCCTGGACCGGATGGACCCCGGCACCACCTCGTGGAACGCCTGCTCCTCGGTGCGGGTGCGGGGTGGGTTGGACGTGGGTGTGTTGGGTGGGGCGTTGTCGGTTCTGGTGGGGCGGCATGAGGTGTTGCGGACGGTGTTCCGT
>NZ_JBHVWC010000156.1:0-2673 GCF_042882445.1 Kitasatospora sp. NPDC058218
CGCCTACCTCGACGCCCTCGCCACCCACCGCCGCACCAACGGACAACCCACCACCTCCTACGCCTGGGGACTCTGGAACACCCAAGGCGGCATGACGGGTCAGCTGGCCCAGGCCGACCGCGCGAGGATGGCGCGGATGGGCATCCTGCCCATCGACCCGGCCCTCGGCCTGGAGCTGTTCGACGCGGGCCTGCGGTCGGAGCGGGCGGCGCTCGTCCCGTCCCGGTTCAACCTCTCCGCCCTGCGGGACCCGGCACCGCTGTTCCGCAGCCTGGTGCGCACGCCCGTGCGGCGCGCGGCGGCAGCCGGAACCGGCACCAAGGCGGCGGGCACCGGCGGCACCGACGGGACGGCACTGGCCGATCAGCTCGTCGGACTCGACCGCGAGGAGCGCCGGACGGTGCTGCGCCGACTGGTGCTCGACCACGTGGCCGATGTCCTCGGACACACCGGCACCGACGCGCTGGACCCCGAGCGCGGCCTGCTCGACCAGGGCCTCGACTCGCTCACCGCGGTCGAACTGCGCAACCGCCTCGGCGCGGCGGTCGGCCACCGGCTGCCGAGCACGCTGATCTTCGACCACCCCACCGTCCTCGCCCTGGCCGGATACCTGGACACGGACGTGCTGCCCGCGCCCGTGTCCGGCCTGGCCGAGCTGGACCGCCTGGAGGAACTGCTGCTCACCCTCCCGACGGACGGGGAGCAGCGCGAGCTGCTCACCCGGCGCTTGCAGGAGGTCCTGACGAAGGCGGCCATCGAGCCGGCCGACTCGACCAGCCAGTTGTTGGACACCGCGTCCGACGACGAGCTCTTCGACTTCATCGACTTCGAACTCGGCAGTTGACCGGCACCACCCCTCCGCTGCACCCGTCCCTCGCCCTTCGCATCTCGACCAGGATCCAGAACTCCCTGGAATCCAAAGGAAGCAGACGTCACCGTGGTGAATGAAGACAAGCTCCGCGACTATCTCAAGCGCGTGACCGCCGACCTCCAGAGGACCCGGCAGCGCCTGCAGGAGGTCGAGGCCAAGGACCGCGAGCCGATCGCGATCGTCGGCATGGCTTGCCGCTACCCGGGCGGGGTGAGCACGCCCGAGCAGCTGTGGGAGCTGGTCGCCGAGGGCCGGGACGCGATCGCCGGTTTCCCGACCGACCGCGGGTGGGACCCCGACATCTACGACCCGGACCCGGAGAAGGTCGGCGCCTCCTACGCCAAGGAGGGCGGCTTCCTGCGTGACGCCGCCGGCTTCGACCCGGAGTTCTTCGGCATCTCGCCGCGCGAGGCGCTGTCCATCGACCCGCAGCAGCGCCTGCTGCTGGAGACCGCGTGGGAGGCCGTGGAGCGGGCCGGCATCGACCCGGCGACGCTCCGCGGCAGCCGGACCGGTGTGTTCGCGGGTGTGATGTACAACGACTACGGTTCCCGGCTCAACCCGATCCCCGACGGCTTCGAAGGCTACGTAGGCACCGGCAGCGCCGGCAGCATCGCCACCGGCCGCATCTCCTACACCTTCGGGTTCGAGGGCCCCGCCGTGACCGTGGACACGGCCTGCTCGTCCTCGCTGGTCGCCCTGCACCTGGCCGCCCGCGCGCTGCGCAACGGCGAGTGCTCGCTGGCGCTGGCCGGTGGTGTCACGGTGCTCTCCACGCCCAGCCTCTTCGTGGAGTTCAGCCGGCAGCGCGGGCTGTCGGCGGACGGCCGCTGCAAGGCCTTCGCGGCGGCGGCGGACGGCACCGGGTGGGGTGAGGGCGTCGGACTGGTGCTGCTGGAGCGGCTGTCGGACGCGCAGCGCAACGGGCACCAGGTCCTGGCCGTGATCCGCGGCTCCGCCATCAACCAGGACGGCACCAGCAGCCAGCTGACCGCCCCGAACGGACCGTCCCAACAGCGTGTCATCCAGCAGGCGCTCTCCGACGCGGGTCTCGACCCGGCGGACGTGGACGCGGTGGAGGCGCACGGCACGGGCACCAAGCTGGGCGACCCGATCGAGGCGCAGGCGCTGATCGCGACCTACGGTCGGGGCCGGGGCGCTGAACGGCCTTTGTGGCTGGGTTCGTTGAAGTCCAACATCGGACATTCCCAGGCCGCGGCCGGCGTCGGCGGCGTCATCAAGATGGTCATGGCGATGTCGCACGGCGAGTTGCCGAAGACCCTGCACGTGAACGAGCCCACACCCCAGGTGGACTGGTCGGCGGGCGCCGTCGAGCTGCTGACCGAGGCCCGGCCGTGGGAGGCGGACGGCGAGCGGCGGCGGCGCGCAGGTGTGTCGTCGTTCGGTATCAGCGGGACCAACGCGCACGTCATCCTGGAGGAGCCCCCGGCAGCCGAAACCGTCGAGGCCTCCGACGAAGCGGGCTCCGGATCCGAGCTGCCGGTGATGTGGCCACTGTCGGCGAAGAGCGAGGACGCCCTGCGCGACCAGGGCCGCCGACTGCACACCTGGATCACCGAACACCCCGACAGCACGGACCGCGCGATCGCGGCCGCACTGGAACACAAGCCGAAGTTCCCCCACCGGGCCGTCGTGTTCAACCGCGAGGCACTCGCCGCCCTCGCCGAGGGGCAGCCGCACCCGGATCTGGTGACCGGGACGGCCGGCGTCAGCGGCAAGACCGTGTTCGTCTTCCCCGGCCAGGGCTCACAATGGCCCGAAATGGGCCAACACCTCCTGGC
>NZ_JBHVWC010000157.1:0-2503 GCF_042882445.1 Kitasatospora sp. NPDC058218
CGCCTACCTCGACGCCCTCGCCACCCACCGCCGCACCAACGGACAACCCACCACCTCCTACGCCTGGGGACTCTGGAACACCCAAGGCGGCATGAGCGACCGGGCGGACCAGCACCGGCTCGGCCGCAGCGGCATCCTGCCGATCAGTGCCGAGGACGGCCTGGCGCTGTTCGACGCCGGGCTCGACCTGACGACCCCGGTGGCCGTCCGGCTGGACACGACGGCGCTGCGCGGCCTGGCGGTACTCCCGGCGGTGCTGCGCGGCCTGGTCCGCACACCGGCCCGCCGGGCGGCCGCGACCGGCGGCGGCGCGGGATCGCCGGCCGACCACTTCGGCGCGCTCCCCGAGGAGGAGCGGCGGACCGCCCTGCTCGACCTGGTGCGCGGCCTGGTGGCCGACGTCCTCGGACACGTCGACGGCTCGGCGGTCGAGATCGGCAAGGGCTTCCTCGACCTCGGCTTCGACTCGCTGACCGCCGTCGAACTGCGCAACCGCCTGATCGCCGAGACCGGGCTTCGGCTGCCGGCCACGACGATCTTCGACTACCCGACCCCCGCGGCGGTCGCGGACCGCCTGTACGAGCTGTTCACGCCGGAGGAGGACCCCGACGCGGCCGTGCGCCGCGCCATCGCCGGGATCCCGCTGGCACGGCTGCGCGAGGCAGGCCTGCTGGAGGCGCTGCTCCAGCTCACCGGGACCACCACCGAGCACGGGGAAAGCCCGGCTTCAGAACCGCAGAAGAGCGACCAAATCGACATGATCGAAACTCTCGATGCGGCCGCCCTCGTGGCCATGGCGCTCAATGACAACGCGTGAGGACCAAGCTGCGATGACCACCACCTCCACCGAACAAGTCGTCGAGGCGCTCCGGGCGTCCCTCAGGGAAACCGAGCGGCTGCGCCAGGAGAACCGGCAGATCATCGCCGCCTCCCGCGAGCCGATCGCGATCGTCGGCATGGCCTGCCGCTACCCGGGCGGCGTGAGCTCCCCCGAGGAGCTGTGGCGCCTGGTCGCCGGCGGCCGGGACGCCATCGGCGGATTCCCGACCGACCGCGGCTGGGACGTCGAGGGGCTCTACGACCCGGACCCGGCCCGGCCCGGCACCTCCTACGCCCGGGAGGGCGGGTTCCTGTACGACGCGGCCGCGTTCGACCCCGAGTTCTTCGGGATCTCGCCGCGCGAGGCGCTGGCCATCGACCCGCAGCAGCGGCTGCTGCTGGAGACCGCGTGGGAGGCCGTCGAGAGCGCCGGCCTCGACCCGGCAGCCCTGCGCGGCAGCCGCACCGGCGTGTTCACCGGCATCATGTACGCCGACTACGGCGCCCGGCTGCTTTTCCCGAAGGCGCCCGAGGAGTTCGAGGGGTACGTCGGCACCGGCAGCGCCGGCAGCGTCGCGTCCGGCCGGGTGTCGTACACCTTCGGCTTCGAGGGCCCGGCGGTCACCGTGGATACGGCCTGCTCGTCCTCGCTGGTCGCGCTGCACTCGGCGGCGCAGGCGCTGCGCAACGGCGAGTGCTCGCTGGCGCTGGCCGGCGGGGCCACGGTCATCGCCACCCCCGGTCTGTTCACGGAGTTCAGCCGGCAGCGCGGACTGTCGGCGGACGGCCGCTGCAAGGCCTTCGCGGCGGCGGCGGACGGCACCGGGTGGGGCGAGGGCGTCGGACTGCTCCTCCTCGAACGACTCTCGGACGCGCAGCGCAACGGGCACCCGATCCTGGCGGTCGTGCGCGGCACGGCCGTCAACCAGGACGGCGCCAGCAGCCAGCTCACCGCGCCCAACGGCCCGGCCCAGCAGCGGGTGATCCGGGCCGCCCTGGCCAACGCCCGCCTGGACTCCGCCGACGTGGACGCCGTGGAGGCGCACGGCACCGGCACGCCGCTCGGCGACCCGATCGAGGCGCAGGCCCTGCTCGCCACCTACGGGCAGGGGCGTCCGGCCGAACGGCCCCTGTGGCTCGGGTCGTTGAAGTCCAACATCGGCCACACCCAGGCCGCGGCGGGCGTCGCCGGGATCATCAAGATGGTCATGGCGATGCAGCACGGCGAGCTGCCGAAGACCCTGCACGTCGACGAGCCCACGCCCCAGGTGGACTGGACCGCCGGCGCGGTGTCCCTGCTCACCGAGAGTCGTCCCTGGCAGACCCCGGACGGGCGCCCGCGCCGCGCCGCCGTGTCGTCGTTCGGTATCAGCGGGACCAACGCGCACGTCATCCTGGAGGAGCCCCCGGCAGCCGAAACCGTCGAGGCCTCCGACGAAACGGGCTCCGGATCCGAGCTGCCGGCGATGTGGCCACTGTCGGCGAAGAGCGAGGACGCCCTACGCGACCAGGCCCGCCGACTGCACACCTGGATCACCGAACACCCCGACACCGACGAACGGGACATCGCGGCCGCACTGGAACACAAACCGAAGTTCCCCCACCGGGCCGTCGTGTTCAACCGCGAGGCACTCGCCGCCCTCGCCGAGGGGCAGCCGCACCCGGATCTGGTGACCGGGACGGC
>NZ_JBHVWC010000158.1:0-2371 GCF_042882445.1 Kitasatospora sp. NPDC058218
ACCGACAACGCCCCACCCAACACACCCACGTCCAACCCACCCCGCACCCGCACCGCGAACGGCACGTTGTACGCCGCACTCCCCGGCGACAACTGATCGGCGAGCCAGAGGCCGCGCTGGCCGAAGGACAGCGGCAGCGGCCGGTCACGGTCGACGGGGACGAGCGCGGGGCCGTCCGTTCGGTGCGCCGCGTCCGCCAGGAGGGGCGCCAGCTCCCGGACGGTGCCGTGCTGGAACACCATGCGCAGGGGGATCTCGACGCCCAGGTCCGAGCGGATCCGGGCGACCATCCTGGCCGCCATGAGGGAGTGGCCGCCCAGCGTGAACAGGTTGTCGTCGATCCCGACCGCTTCGAGCCCGAGCAGTTCGGCGAACACCGCGCCCAGGGTCCGCTCCTCGGGGGTGCGCGGCGAGGTCCCCCCGGTCGGCTCCGGCCGCTGCGGAGCGGGCAGGGCGCGCCGGTCCACCTTCCCCGACGCGGTGAGGGGGATCGCGTCCACGACGACGAGGGAGGACGGGATCAGCTGGCGGGGCACCGCCGCGGTGAGGCCGGCCCGTACGGTGGCCAGGAACTCCTCGGGCTCGGGGTTGCCCCTGGGCACGACGTAGCCGACGAGTTCGCGCTCGCCGGGGCGGTCCTCCCGGACGAGCACGGTCGCGGCGGCGACGGACTCCTGCCGCTCCAGTGCCGCGCCGACCTCGGCGGGCTCGATGCGGAAGCCACGGATCTTGACCTGCTCGTCGGCCCGGCCCCGGTACTCGATCACGCCGTCGGCGCGGCGGCGCACCAGGTCGCCGGTGCGGTACAGCCGGCCGCCGGGCGCGCCGAAGGGGTCGGCGACGAACCGTTCGGCGGTGAGGCCGGGGCGGCCCAGGTAACCGCGGGCCAGGCCGACCCCGGCGAGGTACAACTCGCCGGTGACACCGGTGGGAACGGGTCGCAGCCGGCTGTCGAGCACGTAGGCCCGGGTGTTGTCCAGGGGCGTGCCGATGGGCACGGACCGGATCGGCAGGTCGGCGGCCGTCATGGGGTGGCTGCTGGCGAACGTGGTGGTCTCGGTCGGCCCGTAGCCGTCGACGACCCGGATGCCGGGGTGGGCGGCGAGCAGGGCGCTCACCGTCTCCGGCGACACCGCCTCGCCTCCGGCCCACACCTCCCGCACCGTCGCGAAGGTGTCCGGGGCCACGTCGACCAGCAGGCCGAACAGGCCCGCGGTGAGCCACAGTCCGGTCACCCGGCCGCGGGTGACGGCCCGGCTCAGGTCGGCCGTGCCGAGCTCGCCGGGCGGGGCCACCACCACCCGGCCGCCGGTCAGCAGCGGCACCCACAGCTCGTAGGTGGAGGCGTCGAAGGCGTGCGGCGAGTGCAGCAGGACCCGTTCGTGGTTCCCGTTGCGCCAGCGGGAGTCGAGTGCCAGGCCGATGACGTTGCGGTGGGTCACCGCCACGCCCTTGGGGACACCGGTCGTACCGGACGTGTACATCACGTAGGCCAGCATGTCCGGGTGCAGCGCGACCTCGGGCCGGTCGTCCGGGCCCTCACCGTCCGCCGTCGTGGCGAGGGTGGTGACGCCGGTGCCGCGGAGGATCTCCCCGGTGGCGTCGGGCCGGTCGCTGAGGACGAGGCGTGCGCCCGCCTCGTCGAGGAGCAGGCGGGTGCGTGCGGCCGGATCACGCCGGTCGAGGGGCAGATAGGCGCCACCCGCGGCCGGCACCGCGAGGACGGCGACGACGAGGTCGAGGCCGCGGTCGAGGTGCAGGCCGACGGGTTCCTCGGGGGCGAGGCCCGCGGCCAGCAGGCGATGGGCGAGGCGGTGCGCCCGCCGGGCGAGTTCCGCGTAGCTGTACGTGGAGCCGTCCGGCAGTTCGACGGCGACCGCGTCCGGGGTCCGGGCCGCCTGCCGGGCGAACAGCTCCGGCAGCGAGGCTTCGGGCAGGGGGCGGTCCGTGTCGTTCCCCGCCTTGAGGAAACGTTCCTGCTCGGTGTCGTCGAGGAGGGCCAGGTGGGAGATCGGCCGGTCCGGATCGGCCAGCAGCCCGCCGAGGGCGGTGTCGAGGTGGCGGACGAACCGCTCGACGGTGCTCTCGTCGAACAGGGCGCGGCTGAACACCAGCCGCCCGGTCAGTCCGCCGTCGTCGGCGGGGAAGAGGTAGACCTCCAGGTCCATGCGGGTGAACTCGCGGTCCGTGCGGAAGAGCGAGACGTCCAGGTCGCCCAGCGCCGTCCAGTCGGGCAGGTCGTTGACGATCTGGAAGACGACCTGGACGAGCGGGTTGCGGGAGAGGTCGCGTTCGGGCCGCAGGTGTTCCACCAGGTACTCGAACGGCAGGTCCTGATGCGTGTACGCGCCCAGCGCACCCTCCCGGACCC
>NZ_JBHVWC010000159.1:0-2186 GCF_042882445.1 Kitasatospora sp. NPDC058218
GCTTGGCGGTGTAGGCGTACGCGCCGTCCGCCGCCTGGTCACCGACGACGGCGTTGGCGGGCATGGCGGAGAAGGTGCTGAGCGCGCCGGCGGCCGTGGCCACTGCCAGCACGGACGCCCGGCGGGAACGGGTCAGGAACTTGTGCAACATCACTTGGACTTCCTCGGAGTGCGGGGCGAACTGCAACGAGGCTCCGGCCGGCTGCTGTCGGACGGATTCGGTCGGGTCACCGGTGGGCGACCAGGCGCAGCAGCATGTGGTCGTTCTGGTCCGGGTCCGAGGCTTCGCCGATCGGCGTCCAGATGTAGTCGCCGGGACCGTTCTTGGTGATGTCGAAGGTCTTCTCGGTCCCCTTGACCACCGCGGTCGCCTGGGTCGTGTAGTCGTTGCCGCGGATGCCGACGACCTTGGGCAGCTCCAGTTCGAGGAAGCCGCCCGTCCCGGTCACCTTGAAGCAGACCCGGTCCGCCCGGCCGCGCGCCCACACCTCCAGCAGGTTCTGCCCGTCGACGCAGTCGGCGAGTACGACGTGCCCGTCGCCGCGCTTCAGCACCAGGTTGCGGTCCTTGAGGATCTGCTCGGCGCCCGGGTAGGCGAAGTCCTCCACGGCCGGCGGCGGGGTGTCGGTAGCGGTCGCGGTGGCCGCGGCGCCCCCGGAAGTACCCGCTGCCACCCCGCTGGAAATGCCGATGAGCAACGTCGCGGCGGCGAGGGCACCGACGATGACGGGACGGTGTTGCAAACGCATGAGAATCCCCCTCTTTCGGAATCTTTGGAAGCCGCCGCCGGGTGCGCGACCGCTTCTGAAGCAGGGTCATTCATATCACTGCATCAGTGCGGCAGTTGATCCCATTTCGGGAGCGGCAAAGCTGCCTTTACGGCTATGAATGGGACTATGCCCACCTTTGTCAGCGGGGCGGATTCCGGCCAACCTGTCCGGAAGAAGTTCGTCGGAGGATAAGGGGTCGATTTCTGCGTCACCCGCTCTGTATGGTCGCGAACCGCGCGCATCGACGCGCCAGGTGGCGCTGCCCGTAGCGGGTCCGCTCCGGGCGGTGAACGGCGACTTCATCGAGGGGACATGGCGATAAAGGGGAGCGAAAGCGTGGGCAAAATCCCGCGCAATCCATGGCGGGCGCGTGCGGCAGTGGCGGGGCTGTGTGCCGTCACACTGCTGACGGGGCTGACGAACGGTTCCGCGACGGCGGTACCTGCGGAGGCGACGGCGCCGGCTCCGGCCGCGCCGAGCGACCGGGAGAAGGTGTTCACGGCGTGGCGCGACGGCGGTCGCGCCACCAAGGCGGCCGCGGAGAAGGCCCTTTTGGGGTCCGATCTGGACGTGAAGGCGCTCCTGGACGGGAACTTGAAGTCCCTTCGGGCCGAGGACGAACGGGTCGCCACCCTGCAGCTGATCAACACCAGTGGCCGAGGGGTGCGCGAGGCGGCCGGCAGGGCGCTCGGCGGCACGCCCGAGGAACTGCACACCTTCCTCACCACGGGCCTCGAGGAGCCGTGGAAGGAGGATCTGCGGGTGGCCGTGCTGACCTCCATCAGCCTGGACGAGCGCGGTGTGCGCGACGCGGCGCAGGCCGCGCTCAAGGACGGCTCCCTGGAGGCACTCCAGACGTTCCTGGACAGCGGCCGGGCTGCGGCGCAGGAGGAGGACGACCGGGTCGACACCCTGCGGTTGATCTCCGTCGGCGGCCCCGAGGTCCGCAATGCCGCCCAGCTGGCCCTCAGGGACGGGCCGACGGAGGTGAAGGAGTTCCTGCGCAACGGGCAGCACGTGGCCCGGGCCCGTGACCAGGAGAAGATGACGGTCTCCCAACTCGCCGAGGAGGCGCGGACCGCCGGCCAGCAGGCCGCGCAGGAGACCGAGGCCGCCAAGCAGGCCTCGGCCCGTGCCGTCCAGGCCGCGCAGGCCGCGCGGGAGGCCGCCGAGCGCGCGGCCCGGGAGACCGCCGCGGCCAAGGACTCCGCCCAGAAGGCCAGTGAAGCCGCGGGCAATGCCGCGGACGCCGCGAACCAGGCGGCCCAGGCCGCGACCACCGCGATCGAGGCCGCCAACGCGGCGCACTCGGCGACCAGGGTGGCGGCCAGCGCCGCCTCCGCGGCCGCGGCGGCCGCGACCGCGGCCGGCAAGGCGGCGTCCCGGGCTTACCAGGCGGCCAACGCGGCCGCGGGG
>NZ_JBHVWC010000160.1:0-1952 GCF_042882445.1 Kitasatospora sp. NPDC058218
CACAAAACGTGATTTTTGAAGCAAAACGGTTCCTCTTTATGGAGCCGTTTTTTTTATTTCCCGAAGGGTTATTTGTCAGAATGACAAACCGATTTCGAGCCGGCGAGAACCCATTGTCACACCACGATTTAGGGGGTGTGTATAAATGGGCACTCTCTGTGAAATTTGAAGCTTTGAAATTCCGAATGGCGCACTTATACACTCTGTCGAGTGAGTGCTAAAATGCTGAAGCATTTCCGTCAAGCGTGTGGAGGAATCTTGTAGAGAGATATAGCATAGATACCCGTATCTCTAGAGATATTTTGGTATATCCCTGCTATATCTATGGGGTATCTATGCTATATCTTTGGCTTCAAAAACGGCACCTGTTCTAAGAGCATAGAAACTCAACAGGCACAGCCTGTTTGACACCCTTTTTTTTAGGGTGGCACCGAGTTTCCTTATGCTCTTTTTCTCTGAAGCTAAACCTGTTTTATATGTCGTAGTCTTTTTATTGGGAGTGACCCCTTGCTGTACAATTTCCGGAGGTGCCGATAAGGGACGAATTTTCCCTTGTCGGTTGCCTTTGGGGATTGTAAGGGGTGGAGGCTCGGAATCAAAAGGAAACGAAATATCATTCCGAGTGTGCTTCTTTTTTCTGTTCTTGAATTCTATTATTTCCAATGTTAGAATTATGTTAACAACTTGTTAGGAGTGTGTTTGGATGGAAGAGAAAAAACAAATTGGACCTCGAATTACTGTTGAAACATTTAAAAAGCTAGAGTTATTAGCCGAACATTTTACAAAACACAATGAATTTGGAAGAGTTTCAAAAGATGCTGTAATTGAGTTTGCTATTAAGGAATTGTATAGGGACTATTTGGGAAAAGGACGCTAATTTTTGTTGAAAAACTGACTTCGGATTTGGGGTTCTTTATTATTAACTTGATTTTAATTAAACATTACAGGAAAAATTGAGGGGAAATGGATGGATAAACGCAATGGTGACGCGGTTTTCATAGCTCCAAATGATGTTGTAAAAGTGACCACTATGAATCACGTCATTGAAGTTCAGCATATGGAGAAGATGAACCGGAAAAATAATATCAAAAAATTGGACAAGGATAGGTTTGTAGACCTCTCTACTGGGGAGATCCGGGAGTTCGAGCATTCGGAAAATCGGCAGGAAAATTATAATTCTTTGAGACAAACCTTTAAGAAGCTGCGTTATTTGATAAATAACAATTTTATAGGACGGCCAAATGAATTACATATAACTTTGACATACAAGAAAAATATGACGGACACGAAAAAACTTTATAGTGATTTTCAAAATTTTATCGACAGGTTGCGTTATAAATACAAGAAAGAAAGTTCGATAGATTATTTATCGGTGGTAGAGCCACAAGGACGTGGAGCCTGGCATTGTCATGTTTTAATGCGCTTTAATGATTTGGATAAGATTTATATTAAAAATGCTGAATTAAGGAGTCTATGGGGTTTAGGATTTGTAACAATCAAGTCATTAAAGGATATAGACAACATAGGAGCCTATTTGAGCGCTTATTTGACTGATATAGACCTAGAAGATGTCCAAGACAGGGAAACAGCCTTAAAAGTGGCTTCAGAGGGCTGTGAGGTGCAAACAAAGATCGTAGAAGGTCGGGAAAAGAAATTTTTAAAAGGCGGACGGCTGCACATGTATCCTTCCGGAATGAATATGTATCGAAAATCAAAAGGGATTGTTAAGCCGGAACGGGAAGAAATGAAGTTCGGAGACATAAAAAAAGTAGTGGGTTCGGCAAAACCACACTACGAGAAAAGTTATCATGTCGAAAATGACAATTTTGAAAACACAATTTCGTTTCTCCAGTATAACACAAAACGTGATTTTTGAAGCAAAACGGTTCCTCTTTATGGAGCCGTTTTTTTTATTTCCCGAAGGGTTATTTGTCAGAATGACAAACCGATTT
>NZ_JBHVWC010000161.1:0-1949 GCF_042882445.1 Kitasatospora sp. NPDC058218
GCCAACAGATCAGCCACCGTCGCCCCCGGCAGCTCACGACCCGTCGCCGCCCACTCCCCCAACACCAGACCCCGCTCACGCACCGTCAACACGTCCAGGGCGCCGATGCGGCGGTGCGGGTCGGCCGCGACCTGCTCCAGCACGGCGAGCAGCCGCTCGACCAGGGCCTCGGCGGTGGTGCGGTCGTAGAGGTCGGCCGCGTACTCGAAGGCGATGTCGATCTCCTCCGCGGCGGAGGTCTCCTCGAAGTTGAAGTCGAGTTCGAACTTGGCGGCGCCCAGCTCGAAGGGCAGGATCCGGCTCTCCAGGCCGAGCAGTCGCCCGGCCCGGCCGTCGTTGTGCTGGTAGCCGAGCATCACCTGGAACAGCGGGTGCCGACCGGGGACGCGCGGCGGGTTGACCGCCTCGACCAGGCGGTCGAACGGCAGGTCCTGGTGGGCGAAGGCCGCCAGGTCGGTGTCCCGGGTACGGGTCAGCAGCTCGGCGAAGGTCGGGTCGCCGGAGAGGTCGTTGCGCAGGACCAGGGTGTTGACGAAGAAGCCGACCAGTCCGTCGAGCGCGCTGTCGGACCGCCCGGCGACGGGCGCCCCCAGGGGGATGTCCGTGCCGGCGCCCAGGCGGTGCAGCAGGGTGGCCACGGCCGCCTGGAGCACCATGAAGGTGGTGGTGCCGGTGGCCCGGGCCGCCTCGCGCAGGCCCCGGTAGACCGCCGGGGAGACCTGGCCGCGCACGGTGTCGCCGCGGTGGCCGGCCACCGGCCCGCGCGGGTGGTCGGTCGGCAGCGGCAGCTCCTCCGGCAGCCCGGCGAGCGCCTGCTTCCAGTAGCCGGCCTGACGGGTGTGCAGGCTCTGCTCGTCCTCGGCCGAGCCGAGCAGCTCCTGCTGCCAGAGCGTGTAGTCGGCGTACTGGACCGGCAGCGGCGCCCGCTCGGGAGTGCTGCCGTCGGTGTGCGCCGTGTAGGCGGCGGTGAGGTCCTCGATGAAGGGGACCATCGACCACTCGTCACCGGCGATGTGGTGGAAGAGCACCACCACCACGTGGTCCTCGGGGGCGAGCTCCAGCAGGCTGACGCGCAGCGGCAGCTCGGCGGAGAGGTCGAAGCCGTGACGCACCGCGGCCTCGACGTCGGCGTCGAGCGTCTCCGGGGAGGAGCGGAGGACGTGGACGGCGGCCTCGGCGGCCGGGGCGTCCAGGATCCGCTGGTGGACGTCGCCGTCACGCTCGGTGAAGACGGTGCGCAGGCTCTCGTGTCGCTGCGTCACCGCCCGGACGGCGGCGCCGAGGGCGGCCCGGTCGAGCGCACCGGTGACCCGGACGACCAGGGGCACGTTGTAGGTGGCCCCGGAGTCGTCGAGGTTCTGCAGGAACCACATCCGGCGCTGGGCGTGCGAGAGCGGCAGGTCGGCCGGGCGCTCGCGGCGGCCCAGGGCGGGGCGCGGGTCGTCGGCGGAGCCGGCCCGGTGGGCGAGCCCGGCCGGGGTGGGCGCCTCGAAGAGGTCACGGACGGTCAGCCCGGCGCCGCCGGGCAGCGCGCGGACCCGGCTGATCAGCCGGGTGGCCAGCAGGGAGTGGCCGCCGAGGTCGAAGAAGTGGTCCTCGGGGCCGACCTCGGCGAGGCCGAGCACCTCGGCGAAGGCGCCGCAGAGGATCTCCTCGCGGGCGTCGCGCGGGGCGCGGCCGGTGCCGCCGCCCGTGCTGGCGGGCGCGGGGAGGGCGTTGCGGTCGAGCTTGCCGTTGACGGTCAGCGGAAGTTCACCGAGCACCACGAACGCCGACGGCACCATGTACTCGGGCAGCCGGGCGGCGAGTTCGTTGCGGACGGTGGCGAGGTCCACGGCCGTCCCGGCGGGGACGAGGTAGGCGACGAGGCGCTTGACGCCGGGGGTGTCCTCACGGACCACCACGGCGGCCTGGGCCACCGACGGGTCCACCGCGATGGCGTCCTCGAC
>NZ_JBHVWC010000162.1:0-1878 GCF_042882445.1 Kitasatospora sp. NPDC058218
GCTGGAGAAGTCGCTCTTCGCCGACGCCAGGATCGGTGACGAGGAGAAGAAGCTCGCCGACCAGCTGGTGGCGGACCTGAAGGACTGGCAGAAGAGGATCCCCGAGGCGGAGATCACCGCGACCAGCATGGCCAACGGTGCCAAGGAGCTGCTGGACGAGGTCGCCACCGGCAAGATCACCGGCGAGGAGGACCGCTACAGCCACACCGACCTGGCGGACTTCGCCGCCAACGTCGAGGGTGCGAAGAAGGCCTACGAGCTGCTGAAGCCGGTCGCGTCGGAGAAGGACGCGGAGCTGGCCAGGACCCTGGACGCGGAGTTCGCCGCGATCCAGACGCTGCTGGCCAAGTACAAGCAGGCGGACGGCAGCTACACCTCTTACGACAAGGTCACCGAGGCGGAGCGCAAGACCTTCTCCGACGCGGTGAACTCGTTGGGCGAGCCGCTGTCGAAGCTGGCCGCCGCCGTGGTCGTCAAGTAACACCTCCCGGTCAGCAGTGCCGGCCCAGCGGCCGGCACCACCACCCTCCACACCGCCGTGGCGGCCCCAGCGGCCGCCACGGCATCCGTGAGTCAGTACAGAAGGGCCCGCCCGTCGATGGACGCCGAGAACCAGCAGCAGAGCGCGACGCCGGTCGGCACCGAGGCCGACGCCACCACGAGTGAGCGGGGCGGCGCCGGCCGCGGCCCGGTCAGCCGCCGCGCGGTGATCGGTTGGGCGGGCGCGGGTGTCGCGCTCGGTGCGGCGGCGGTGGGTTCGGTCGCCGCCGCTACCCGGCAGGAGGAGGACACCCCCGTGGTGCCGGCCGGCACCGCGGATGTCCCCTTCTATGGTGAGCATCAGGCGGGTATCGCCACCCCCGTCCAGGACCGGTTGCATTTCGCCGCGTTCGACGTGTCGGCGAGTGCGACGCGTGAGTCGCTGGTGAAGATGCTGAAGGAGTGGACGAGGGCGGCCGCGGCGATGACCGGGGGCCGTGAGGTCGGCACGGGTGCGGCCAGTGGTCTGCCGGAGGCGCCGCCGGACGACACGGGTGAGGCCCTGGGCCTGCCCGCCTCCCGGCTGACCCTCACCATCGGCTTCGGCCCCGGCCTGTTCGAGAAGGACGGCGTGGACCGCTTCGGGCTGAGGGCCAGGCGCCCCGAGGCCCTGATCGACCTGCCGGGCTTCAAGGGCGACAAGCTCGACCCGCAGCGCAGCGGCGGTGACCTGTGTGTCCAGGCCTGTGCGGACGATCCGCAGGTCGCCGTGCACGCGATCCGCAACCTGGCCCGGATCGGGATGGGGACGGTGAACATCCGCTGGTCGCAGCTGGGTTTCGGCAAGACGTCCTCCACGACGCCGGACGCGCAGACGCCGCGCAACATGATGGGGTTCAAGGACGGTACCCACAACATCGCGGGGACCGACACGGGGAAGCTGGCCGAGCACGTGTGGGTCGCCCCGGGTGAGGGCGCGGACTGGATGACCGGCGGTTCGTACCTGGTCGCGCGGCGGATCCGGATGCACATCGAGACCTGGGACCGTACCTCGCTCAAGGAGCAGGAGGACGTGTTCGGCCGGACCAAGGGTGAGGGCGCGCCGTACGGCAGGCCCAAGGAGCACGACGCGCCGGATCTGAAGGCGATGCCCGAGGACGCGCATGTGCGTCTGGCCCATCCGGACACCAACAACGGGCTGATGATCCTGCGCCGGGGTTTCTCCTTCACCGACGGCACCGACGGCCTGGGCCGTCTGGACGCCGGCTTGTTCTTCCTCGCCTATCAGCGGGACAGCCGCAAGGCGTTCGTTCCGCTCCAGCAGCGTCTGGCGGGCAGCGACGCGCTCAATGAGTACATCCAGCACGTCGGTTCCGCGCATTTCGCCTGTCCGGCGGG
>NZ_JBHVWC010000164.1:0-1735 GCF_042882445.1 Kitasatospora sp. NPDC058218
GGGGCTTGTTTCTGAATAACTGTCAGAGTTGATCTTCCTTGTCGGCGGGCTCGGACAGAAGGGCTCGGAGCTGTTCCAGGGTGCGGGTGGGCGACCCGGGCAGCGGTGTGACGGCGATGCGGTGCAGGTCCAGTAGGCGGTGGCCGTCCTGGAACTGGTTGGAGAGGTTGGTGCGGGTGACGCCCAGCAGCTGGGCCAGGAGGGTGCTGGTGATCGCCCTGCGGCGGCGTAAGAGCGCCGCCAGGAGCCGGTGGTAGTGGTCCAGGCTGCTGGTCTGCGGGTGCAGATAGCTGCGTGGACGGTGGAAACGCCGCTGGAAGGCCGCTTCGGCCAGGGCATCCCAGTAGGGTTCGGAGACTGCCACCAGGCGTTCGAAGTCGGCCAGTGGCATGCCGGTCAGGGCCGGATCGCTGAGCATCTCGGTCAGGGCCGGGTCGATCCGCCGGGCAGCCGCCGGTGCCTCCGGAGGTCGGGGTGGAACGGGGGCGAGGGTGTAGTTCCAGTCGCCGTGGAACGCATCAGGTGTGATCGGCAGGGCCTGGAACTCCGTAGCGGGCACCGTGGAGCCCAGGCGGTAGCTGCCGTTGTCCAGCTCGGCGCCGATGGTCAGCCCGGTCCGGGTGGTCGTCGCGGCGATCGTCTCGATGACGACCTCGTAGCTGGTCAGCGGTCGGCCGCGCCAGTTCGCGGTGATGTGGCAGAACATCCGGTGCTCGATCTTGTTCCATTTCGACGTGCCCGGCGGGAAGTGGCAGACCGTGATCTCCAGGCCGCTCTCCAGGGCGAAGGCGGCCAGGTGCTTCTTCCAGGTCCAGCGGCGTGGATCGTTGGAGCCGCCGGCGTCGGCGGTGATCAGCAGCCGGGTGGCGTTCGGATGGTGCACCCGCCCGCGGCGCTGCCACCAGCGGCGTATGGACTCGACCGCGAACTCGGCGGTGTCGTGGTCGGTCCCGACGTTGACCCAGCCGGTGTTGGTGGCGATGTCGTAGATCCCGTACGGGATGGCGACGGGCTGGTCGCTGGTAGTGAAGGTGTGGCAGTCGACCTTGATCGGGTCCTTGCCCGGCCGCCAGGTGCGGCCGGGCCGGTCGCGGCTGCCGAGCCATTCCTTGGCCTTGGCATCGACGCTGATCACCGGCTGCCGGTCGTCGAGGAAGGCGGTGGCCGTGGCGTTCAGGTGGGCGAACTGGGCGTCGCGGTCCGGATGGCCGGCGCCCTCGGTGGTCTTGACGGTGCCCTGCAGGCTGTAGCCGAGCCGGTGCAGCAGGCGTCCGACGGTTGCGGCACTGACTGGATGGCCCTGCGACGTGAGGGCCGAGGCCAGAGCCCGCAACGACAAGGTGGTCCATCGCAGCGGGGAGACCGGGTCACCCCGGGTGTGCGGCTCGATCAACGCCTCGAGGGCCGGCACCAGGCCGGGATCGGTGACCGTCAACGGCTTGCGGCCGGCTCCCGCAGCCCGGACCCTTCGTGTGGGCACCGGGTCCCCGGCCAGCTCGGTCACGCCGCGCGCGACGGTGGCTGTACTGGCCCCGGAGGCTGCAGCCACCAGAGCGATCCCACCGTGACCGATCGCTGCGGCCTCACTGGCCAGGTAGAGCCGACGACGGCGCTCGTCGAGATGAGGCAGGAGCCGATCGAACTTGGCCCGTAACGCGGTGATGGGCGGATGCACAGGCATGGTCCACCATCCCACCAACTCCACCAGAGCAAGCAGTAATTGATATACAAGCCC
>NZ_JBHVWC010000165.1:0-1660 GCF_042882445.1 Kitasatospora sp. NPDC058218
CTAGTGCCGTATCAGGCAACGTTCGCCCCGCGTTCTTGCCGGTCGAGTGCGGCGCGCGCGGGGCACGTAGTCTCGCGGGATGCATTCTCACCTGAGCTTCGAGAACCCTCCCGCGCTGCCTCATGAGGTCGTGGTCGAGACGTTGGAGCGGGCCCTGCGTGACCGCTCGCACGAGGGCGAAGCGGCGGACGCTCTGGTCGGAATCGCCTTGAGCGACGACGACCGGGAGTTCGTCGAGCACTGGTGCATGGAGGTCGGGACGCGTGCCGTGTCGGGCAGTCCGCTTCTCGGGCTGGCCGGCCTGTGCCTGGGCCATACCGCTCGACGCTTCAGCCGTCTCGGCGACGAGGCTCTCGCGCTGGCGAAGTCGCTGGCGGTGCGTGCTGAAACGGATCCGGCGGACGTGGATGGTCGGGCTCTCGACGGTTATGACGACGTCCGGGGCTTCCTGCGCCTTTGGTGACGCCGGCTGGCGCCGTCGCCGGCTAGGCGGCGTTGACCCTGCTCACGATGGCGGTGAGGCGCTTGTCGGCGGCGTTCTTGTTTCGCCAGATGATGTAGCGGCGGATCATGCTGCCCTGGGCCTTGTGGCTGGGATGGTCGGTACCGTCGAGGGCGAAGTAGCGCAGGGCGGTGAACTGGGCCTCGATCCGGTTGAGCCAGGAGCTGTTGGTCGGGGTGTAGGCGATCTCGACGTTGTTCGCCGCAGCCCAGGTCCCGACCCGCTGGCACCGCTTGGTGGTCAGGTGCGGGGAGTAGTTGTCGACCACGATCGCGATGCGGACGTCCACCGGGTGCAGCGAGCGCAGGTAGCGGCAGAACTCCAGGAACTTCGAGCGGTTCTTGGTCTTCTTGATGTGCCCGTAGAGCTGGTCCTTGCCCAGGTCGTAGGCGGCGAACAGGTGCCGGACCCCGTGCGGTCGGGTGTAGGTCGCCCGCCGGCGCGGCCGCGGCTCCCGGTCGGGGTCCTTGCCCCTGCCGCCGCGCTCGGCCCACTGCCGGCCGGGGTGGGGCTGGAGGTTGAGCGGCCCGAACTCGTCCATACAGAGGACCACTTCGGGCTCGCCTTCCTCGGGTATGACCTCGCCGTCGGCGATCGCGTAGAGGTGCTCGACCCGGGCCTTCTTGGCCGCGTAGTCGGGGTCGCGGGATGCCTTCCAGGTCTTCACGCGTTGAAACGACACGCCCTCCTGGTGGAGCAGGACCCGAAGGCCCTCGTGGCTGATGTCGTCGACCACCCCCTCGGCGACCAGGAAGTCGGCCAGCTTGGCCAGGCTCCAGGTCGAGAACGGCAGGCCGTGCTCGGCCGGCTTCGACTTCGCGATCTTCTTGATCTCGCGGCGCTCAGGCAGTGTGAACGTCCTGGGCCTGCCGCCCCGGTACTTCGGGTAGAGCGAGTCGAAGCCGTCGGCGTTGAAGTTGTGGACCACATCGCGGACCCGGTCGGCACTGGTGAACGTCACCTCGGCGATCTTCGCCACCGGCATAACCTGCGCGGACAGCAGCACCATCTGGGCGCGTCGCCATGTCACCACCGACCCGGTACCTCTACGGATGATTCGCAGCAACCGCCTGCCCTCGTCGTCATCGATCTCACGGACCTGCACGCGTTCAGCCACGTGATCATTCTGACCGTCCGGCGCCCATCAGCACAGCAACC
>NZ_JBHVWC010000166.1:0-1447 GCF_042882445.1 Kitasatospora sp. NPDC058218
GCGGGCCAGGACGGGTCGAGTGGGAGGTAGGCGGCGCCGGCCTTCCACACGCCGAGCAGCGTCGGCACGAGGTCCGCGCCGCGCTCCAGGCAGACACCCACCAGCACGTCCGGGCCCGCGCCCAGACCGGTCAGGTGGTGGGCGATGCGGTTGGCGCGCTCGTCCACCTCTCGGTAGGTGAGGTGGACGCCGTCGACGATGACGGCGGTGGCATCCGGGGTGGCCTGGGCCTGCGCCTCGACGAGGTCGACGGTCAGACCCGTCGGCCACTCGGCCGAGCCACCCGACGCCCAGGCCGTGAGCTGGGCACGCTCGGCCTCGGGCAGGTAGGAGAGGGTCGCGTCACCGTTCGGGTCGGCGGCCATCGCCTCCAGCACCAGCCGGTACATGGCGCCCAGGCGCTCCAGGTTCGCAAGGCTGATCACATTGGTCGCACCTGCGAGGTCGAGCTTGCCGCCGACCGTGATGACGCTGAAGCCGAACTCGGTCGTGCCGTCGACCATCGTGCCCTCGACATCGACCGAGGCCTTGTCGACGAGGTGGAAGTCGAGGTACTCGAAGAGGGCGTTCAGCAGATCCCGGTTGCCGCCGGCGGCGCGCTGGATGGCGGGCAGCGGGTAGCGGCGGTGGGACCAGATGGCGGTCTCGGTGGCGTGGGTCTGCTCGACCAGCTCGCGCCAGGTCGCGGCGCCCCGGGTGGCCGGGAAGGGAAGGGTGTTGAGGTGCATGCCGAGCACCCGGTCGGCGCCGGGGGCCTCCAGGCGGCCGTGGTAGACGACGCCGGTGTGGAAGGCGTCCTCGGCCGTCAGGCTGCCCAGCACCTTGAGGTGCACGGTGAGCAGCACGTTCTTGATGGAGGACTTCGCCTCGGCCGCGAGCTTGCGCAGGCCGACCTCCAGGTCCGCGTACGGGACATGGACGTGATTGCGGTCCGCGGCGGCGTTCGGGTCGGACTCGGCGAAACCGTCCGGCAGGACGAGCGGGCTGTGGGCGTCGACGACCTGCTGCCAGAACTCCTGGGCCGCGGGGTCGGAGAGCGCGTCCTGCTCGGCGGCGATGAAGTCGGCGTAGCGGACGGACGGCACCTCGTAGGCCGCCGGCTCAAGGCCGTCCCGCAGGCTGCGGTAGCAGGCGAGCAGCTCCATCAGGAGGGTGTGGTAGCTCCACCCCTCCGTGATGGCGTGGATGTGACTGAACGTCAGACGCCAGGCCTGGTCCGACTCCACGTGCACCGAGAGCCGCAGCAGCGGGGCGGCGGTGAGCTCGAAGCCGTTCCGGTGCTCCTGCTCGACGTAGGCGAGCGTGAGCGCCGTCACCTCGGCCTCGGTCAGGCCACGGACGTCGTGGATCGCGACCGGGATCTCGGCGGTGGCGTGGACGAGCTGGAGGGGCTGGCTGTAGCCGTCCAGGTGCATCGAGGTGCGCAGGATGTCGTGCCGGGCCACCA
>NZ_JBHVWC010000167.1:0-1296 GCF_042882445.1 Kitasatospora sp. NPDC058218
ACCTCACTGCCCGAGTACATGGTCCCGGCCGCGTTCGTCACCCTGGACACCATCCCCCTCACCACCAACGGCAAGGCCGACACCCGCGCCCTCCCGGCTCCGGACCTGGACGCCTTCACCACCACCCGCTACACCGCCCCCCGCACCCCCGTCGAGGAACGCCTCGCCGCCATCTGGGCCGACGTCCTCGGCCTGGCGCAGGTCGGTGTCGAGGACAGCTTCTTCGACCTCGGCGGCGACTCCATCCGCGCCGTCCGCCTCGTCGGCGCCCTGCGCGCCGCCGGCTACGACATCACCATCCCCGACGTCTTCCAGCAGCGCACCATCGCCGCCCTCGCCACCACCGTGCCCGGCAACACCACCGGCACATCCCTGATCACCGCCGTCCAGCCCTTCACCCAGATCTCCGACGACGACCGCACAGCCCTCCCCAGCGACATCGTCGACGCCTACCCGCTCTCCCAGATCCAGACCGGCATGCTCGTCGAGATGCTCGCGGCACAGGGCGGAAGCACGTACCGGAACATCAACTCGTTCCGCCTCCCGGACGAGCTGTCGTTCTCGCTCGATGTCCTGCGCCACGCCGTCGACACGGTGGTGGCCCGGCACGACATCCTGCGCACCTCGATGCACCTGGACGGGTACAGCCAGCCCCTCCAGCTCGTCCACGCCACCGCCGAGGTCCCGATCAGCACGCACGACCTGCGCGGCCTGACCGAGACCGAGGTGGCGGAGCGCACGACCGCCTACGTCGAGCAGGAGCGCGCGGCGGGCTTCGACCTGACCGCCGCCCCGCTGCTGCGGATCGCCGCGCACGTCGAGTCGGACCAGGTCTGGCGCCTGACGTTCAGTCACATCCACGCCGTCACCGAGGGGTGGAGCTACCACACCCTGGCGATGGAGATCGTGACCCTCTACCGCAGTCTGCGCACCGGCGAGGAGCCGGCCGCCTACGAGGTGCCGGCGGTCCGCTACGCCGACTTCATCGCCGCCGAGCAGGAGGCTCTCGCCGACCCGGCGACCCAGGCCTTCTGGCAGCAGGTCGTCGACGAGCACGACCCCATGGTCCTGCCCGAGGCCTGGGGCGAGGGCGAGCGCGGCGGGCACGAGCGCCACGGTGTCCCGGTCCCCTTCCTGGACCTCAAGGACGGACTGACCCGACTGGCCGCCGAGGCGAAGACCTCGATCAAGAGCGTGCTGATGGCCGCGCACCTCAAGGTGATGGGCAACCTGACGGCCGAGGACGCCTTCCACACCGGCGTGGTCTACCACGGCCGCATGGAGGCCCCCGGCGCC
>NZ_JBHVWC010000168.1:0-1212 GCF_042882445.1 Kitasatospora sp. NPDC058218
GCGCTGGGCGCGGCCGTCGGTGCCTCGCGCGCCGCCGTCGACGCCGGCTGGTACCCGCACAGCAACCAGGTCGGCCAGACCGGCAAGCAGGTCTCGCCGCAGCTGTACGTGGCCAACGGCATCTCGGGCGCGATCCAGCACCGGGCCGGCATGCAGACCTCGAAGACCATCGTGGCCGTCAACAAGGACCCGGAGGCCCCGATCTTCGAGCTGGCGGACTACGGCGTGGTCGGCGACCTCTTCGCCGTGCTGCCCCAGCTCACCGGCGAGGTCCAGGCCCGCAAGGGCTGACCGGACGCGGTCCGAACCCGATACGCCGGAGGGCGTGGCACCGAGTACCCGGTGCCACGCCCTCCGGCGTATCAGGCGCCGCTACGCCCGGCGTACGTTCCGCAGGTGGTCCGTGCCTGCCGCGCGCCGTCCGGGCGTACCGCGCCCGCTACTCGGCGTACGCCGCCAGATGCTGGGTGAAGCCGCCCTGGCACGGCGGCAGCGGGCGCGGCTCCGCGGGCTCGACCCGCTCCGGCTCCTCCTGCGGCAGCAGCGTCAGCTCCGGCTGGTCGGAGTCGGCGGCCGGGGTCAGCCGGACCCGGGTGCCCACCGGGACGGTGCTGCGCAGGCCGCTGACGATGCACCAGACATCGAAGCCCTCGGCCATCCGGATCAGCGACTTCTGCCGGGCCAGCGGCGTCCGCGCCTGCTCGACCGCGCACCGGCGCACCACACCGGTGCCCTGGCTGCGCTCCAGCCGCAGCTCGGTGGAGCCGCAGGTGGGGCAGAGCAGCCGCTGGAAGGTCGGGTTGCTGCACCACGTACAGCGCTGGAAGTACAGCGGGATGCTCTCGATGTCGGCGTCGATGGCTGAGTGGACCACGGTGTCATCTCCCTGCACTCGGACTGGGCTTCCGGCTCGCTGTGCGCCGCCGGTGTACGGCCGGCATGAACGGCCGGGGTGTGCGTCTCCGGTGTACGTCCGCGGTACGGCCTCCGTACGCCAGCAAAAGGATAGGGAACTCAGTGCCGCCCTGGGAAGGCACTGAGTTCCCTTTTTGCTGCACGCATGCATAATGAAGGGTACTGAGTACCGTCGCGAAACAGGAGTGCCGATCATGAGCCAGGACTTCGATCTCTTCCGGATCTCCGAGGAGCACGAGATGCTGCGTGAGGCGGTGCGTTCGCTGGCCGAGGCGAAGATCGCTCCGTTCGCGGCGG
>NZ_JBHVWC010000169.1:0-1189 GCF_042882445.1 Kitasatospora sp. NPDC058218
AGTCACCCCGGCGACCACCGAGCAGATCGACTGATACACGCCCCACCTGTCGTGCAACACGCGGGCCAGTTGACGCTCTTCGAGGCGGACCCGGGACTGGCGCCCGCTGGCCGGCGCACTGCTGCCACCTCCGCCGCCTTCCGTGACGGCCATCCTGACGGACTTCGCCCGATACACCACCGAGCACCGCTGGAGCCAGAAGTCCCACGAACCCACAGCGCGGGTTCTGCGGCTGGCCGCCACCTGGCTTGGCGCCGACACCATCTTCCGCGAGGACGACCTGCGGGCGCTGAACCGCGCGTGCCGCAGCAGCGGTGGTCGCATCGGCGGTCTGGTCGCCTTCCTGAACCAGCGCGAACAGCTTCTGCCCTCGCCTCCGCGCCGCAACCGCAGCGAGGCCTTCATCCAGCGCACCATCGCCGCCTTCCCGACCCGAATCGGTGACGAACTCGACACCTGGGTAAGGGTCTTGCGCGGATCTACCCGGTCCCACCACTCTTCCGCGCCTGAAACACGCCAAGCTCGTCTTCGCCGACCCTACCCGCGGCCTGCATGTCACTCGCCGCGAAGCACTGCCCGTCACCCTGGCCCCCGGCCGGCTCACCGGGCTCCTGGAGAGCAGCGCCGCTCCCGCCAACCGCCTGGTCCTAGCCCTGGCCGCCCTCCACGCAACCAACGGCACCGACCTGCGCAACCTCACCCTCTTCGACGTTCTGCTCGCCCGCCGGCAACTCCTGATCCGTCGCCCCCAAGGCCGCCACGTCGTCCACCTCGACGACACCACGACCGCCCTGCTGCACGACCGGCTCCGCTACCGGCACCGGCGTTGGCCACGCACCGCCAACCCCCACCCCCTCATCACCCAGCAGACCGCCAGTACCACCGATCCCGTCTGCACGGATTACATCTACACACGCTTCGACCCCGCCGGTGTGACTCTGCGTGCTGTTCGCGCCGACAGAATCCTGGACGAAGCCCGCGAGACCGAAGACCCGGTCCACCTCGTCCGTGTCTTCGGAATCTCTGTCACCACGGCCATGAAGTACATCCACACCGCCCACCCCCACCGCGCCGGCCCTGTCCCCCGCTGAGAACTGAGAGGGTGTTCTGCGAGCGTCGGTGGGTCTAGTCGTACTTGAAGGCAGGTTGTCCGGTTTTGGGACTTCACGATCGGCCGGAAATGCGGTGC
>NZ_JBHVWC010000170.1:0-1182 GCF_042882445.1 Kitasatospora sp. NPDC058218
GGACTTCGATCTCTTCCGGATCTCCGAGGAGCACGAGATGCTGCGTGAGGCGGTGCGTTCGCTGGCCGAGGCGAAGATCGCTCCGTTCGCGGCGGAGGTGGACGAGCAGGGTCGGTTCCCGCAGGAGGCGTTGGACGCGTTGCGGGGCAACGACCTGCATGCGGTGCACGTGCCGGAGGAGTTCGGTGGTGCGGGGGCGGACGCGCTGGCGACGGTGATCGTGATCGAGGAGGTGGCGCGGGTGTGCGCCTCGTCGTCGTTGATCCCGGCGGTGAACAAGCTGGGTTCGTTGCCGGTGCAGTTGTCGGGGTCGCCGGAGTTGAAGGCGAAGTACCTGGGGGCGTTGGCGCGGGGTGAGGGGATGTTCTCGTACTGCCTGTCGGAGCCGGAGGCGGGTTCGGACGCGGCGGGGATGCGGACGCGGGCGGTGCGGGACGGGGACTTCTGGGTGTTGAACGGGGTGAAGCGGTGGATCACCAACGCGGGGGTGTCGGAGTTCTACACGGTGATGGCGGTGACGGATCCGGAGCTGCGGAGCAAGGGGATCTCGGCGTTCGTGGTGGAGAAGGGCGACGAGGGTGTGTCGTTCGGGGCGCCGGAGCGGAAGTTGGGGATCAAGGGGTCGCCGACGCGTGAGGTGTACTTCGACAATGTGCGGATTCCGGCGGACCGGATGATCGGTGCGGAGGGGACGGGGTTCGCGACGGCGATGCGGACGCTGGACCACACGCGGGTGACGATCGCGGCGCAGGCGGTGGGGATCGCGCAGGGGGCGTTGGACTACGCGAAGGGGTATGTGCGCGAGCGTAGGCAGTTCGGGAAGCCGATCGGTGATTTCCAGGGTGTGCAGTTCATGTTGGCGGACATGGCGATGAAGCTGGAGGCGGCGCGGCAGTTGACGTATGTCGCGGCGGCGAAGTCGCAGCGCGGGGACGGGGACCTGACGTTCTTCGGGGCGTCGGCGAAGTGTTTCGCGTCGGACGCGGCGATGGAGATCACGACGGACGCGGTGCAGTTGCTGGGTGGGTACGGGTACACGCGGGACTACCCGGTGGAGCGGATGATGCGGGACGCGAAGATCACGCAGATCTACGAGGGCACCAACCAGGTCCAGCGCATCGTGATGGCCCGCAACCTGCCGTAGCGGGCACCGGCGGGGCACCCCCGGGCACCCCGCCGCAC
>NZ_JBHVWC010000171.1:0-1126 GCF_042882445.1 Kitasatospora sp. NPDC058218
CTAGTGCCGCATCAGGCAACCTTCGCCTCGGTGTGACATGTCGTCCGGCTACTGCGCCGGGCCGCTTCAAGCAGTCAGAATGATCACGTGGCTGAACGTGTGCAGGTCCGGGAAATCGATGAGGACGAGGGGCGACGGCTACTGCGGACTGTCCGCCGGGGCACCGGTTCGGTGGTGACCTGGCGGCGGGCCCAGATGGTGTTGCTGTCCGCCCAGCGCATGAGCGTGGCGAAGATCGCCGAGGTGACGTTCACCAGCGCGGACCGGGTCCGGGACGTGATCCACAACTTCAACACGGACGGCTTCGACTCGCTCTACCCGAAGTACCGGGGTGGCCGGCCGAGGACCTTCACGCTTCCCGAACGTCGCGAGACGAAGAAGATCGCCAAGTCCAGGCCGGCCGAGCACGGCCTGCCCTTCTCGACCTGGAGTCTGGCCAAGCTGGCCGACTTCCTGGTCGCCGAGGGGGTGGTCGACGACATCAGCCACGAGGGCCTTCGGGTCCTGCTCCGCGAGGAGGGCGTCTCCTTTCAACGCGTGAAGACCTGGAAGACCTCCCGCGACCCCGACTACGCCGCGAAGAAGGCGAGGGTCGAGCATCTCTACGCGATCGCCGACGGCGAGGTGATACCCGAGGAGGGCGAGCCCGAAGTCGTCTTCTGCATGGACGAGTTCGGGCCGCTCAACCTCCAGCCGCACCCCGGCCGGCAGTGGGCGGAGCGCGGCGGGAAGCACAAGGACCCCGACCGCGATCCCCGACCGCGCAGACGGGCGACCTACACCCGCCCGCACGGGGTCCGGCACCTGTTCGCCGCCTACGACCTCGGCAAGGACCAGCTCTACGGGCACGTCAAGAAGACCAAGAACCGCTCCAAGTTCCTGGAGTTCTGCCGCTACCTGCGCTCGCTGCACCCGATGGACGTGCGGATCGCGATCGTGGCCGACAACTACTCGCCGCACCTGACGACGAAGCGTTGCCAGCGGGTCGGAACGTGGGCGGCGGCGAACAACGTCGAGATCGCCTACACCCCCACCAACAGCTCCTGGCTCAATCGGATCGAGGCCCAGTTCACCGCCCTGCGCTACTTCGCCCTCGACGGCACCGACCACGCCAGCCACAAGGAGC
>NZ_JBHVWC010000172.1:0-1070 GCF_042882445.1 Kitasatospora sp. NPDC058218
GAAGCCGCGGCCGCGACCTGGAAGAAGACCTACGGCCATCATCCGCTCATGGCGTTCGTCGACCACGGCCCGGCCGGGTCCGGGGAGCCGGTGGCAGGCCTACTGAGGCCGGGGAACGCGGGCAGCAACACTGCCGCCGACCACATCGAAGCCACCCGCCTGGCACTGGCCCAGCTGCCGAAGAAGTACCGCCGCGGGCGGCGCACGCTCATCCGCACGGATTCCGGCGGCGGCACCCATGCGTTCGTGAACTGGCTCGCCGCACGCGGGCGGTGGCTGTCCTACTCGGTGGGGATGACCATCACCGACGCGATCCACCAGGCCGTGCTGCTGGTGCCGGTTTCGGCCTGGACGCCGGCGGTCGAGCCCGGCGGCCAGGTCCGCGACGGTGCCTGGGTGGCCGAACTCGCCGGGGACGTTCTCAAGGGCTGGCCTGCGGGGATGCGGCTGATCGTGCGCAAGGAACGGCCGCACCCCGGAGCGCAGTTGCGGTTCACCGACGCGGACGGGATGCGGCTGACCTGCTTCGCCACCAACACCACCAGTACGCCGATCGCCCAGTTGGAGCTGCGGCACCGTCGTCGGGCCAGGGCCGAGGACAGGATCCGTGCCGCCCGCGACACCGGCCTGCGCAACCTCCCCCTCCACGATGCCGCCCAAAACCAGGTCTGGCTGGAGATCGTCCAGCTCGCCCTCGACCTGCTGGCCTGGATGCCGATGCTCGCCCTGACCGGCGATGCGCGGCGATGGGAGCCCAAGCGCCTGCGGCTGCGACTGTTCTCCACCGCCGCCCAGCTCGTCACCACCGGCCGCCGCCGCTACCTCCGCCTCGCCCGCCACTGGCCCTGGACCGACGTGATCACCAACGCGTTCGAGCGTTTGCAGGCCCTGCCGAACCCCGGCTGACCAGCACAACGCCCCACTTCAACGATCATCCCCACCACCCGGAGCCGTGGAACCCGGCGCCCACCCGACGCGATAGCCGGGCCATCGTCCTGCCCACCACCAGCCCCACAAGCCGAAACGGCCCGCCGGATGAACCGACGGACCGTCACGAAAGATCGAGGCTA